>JBOGYU010000029.1:0-19766 GCA_050696935.1 Solirubrobacteraceae bacterium
CCTCGTGGCCGTCGCCGCTGCCGCCGGACTCCTGGCGGCAGCGCTCCTGCTCGGCGGCGAGCGGCTGCCGGGCTGGAGCCTGCATGCCGCGACGGCCTGCGGCACGGTGCTTATCTCCCTCGCTCTGCTGTTCAACGGCGAGCGCCGCGGCGGCGCCGCGGGCGGCGACGAGATGTACTACCTGTGGGTCACCCTCTACGCCGCGTATCACTTCGGCCGCGCGGCGACGGCCGCGCACGTCGTGCTGATCGCCGCGGCCTACGGGGCGACGCTGGTGGCGATCGACCCCGGGCCGATCGGCACGAGCCGGTGGCTGAGCACGGTCGGGCTGGCGGTGGGCGCCGCCGTGGTGGTCCGCCTGCTGGCGGAGCGGGTCGACCGGCTGGTGCGCGAGCTGCGCCTTGCCGCCTCGACCGACCCGCTCACCGGCCTGCTCAACCGCCGCGCGTTCGAGCAGCGGCTGGGGCGCGAGCTCGCCCGGGCGCGGCGCACCGGCGAGGCATTCGCCCTCGTGCTGGCCGACGTGGACAGCTTCAAGGACGTCAACGACCGCCACGGCCACGCGGCGGGCGACGCGGCGCTGGCGGCGCTGGCCCGCACGCTGGTCGAGACGCTGCGCACGGTCGACACCGTCGCGCGCATCGGCGGCGACGAGTTCGCAATCCTGCTGCCCGCGACGGACGGCCCGGCGGCTCGGGACGCGGCCGCGCGAGTGACGCACCGGGTCCTCGAGCACGGCGCGCTGCCGGCGATCAGCGCGGGCAGCGCCGCCTACGGGCGCGACGGGCGCACGATCGACGAGCTGATGCGGGCGGCGGACGCGGCGCTCTACGCCGCCAAGCGTCACGCCGAGCCGGTCGCCCATCGAAGTGCAACAACTTCGTAACTTTCGGCCCCTTTTCGCTCCGGTCGCCGTAGCCTGGAAAACGTGGCGGAGCTCAAGCGGCGCGGAGAGCTGGCCGAGATGAAGGTCGCGGCGGACCTCGTGGCCCGCGGATTCCGTGTCGCGTTCCCCTTCGGTGAGGACTGGGACGTCGACCTCATCGTCTGCCGTGGACGGTCTCTCGAACGCGTCCAGGTCAAGCACGTCGCCCCCGACGGGATCACGATCGAGGTGCGCTGCTACTCGCAGTCGCTGACGGCTGGACGCGTCATGGCCGTGAAGCACTACACCGCCGAGACCATCGACTGGCTCGCGGTCTACGACTCGACGACCGACCGGTGCTTCTACGTGCCCGCGAGCGAGCTAGGCGAGGGCCGCTACCGCCTCTCCCTCCGGCTCGTGCCGCCGAGCTACAGGCGCCTGAAGGACGTCCGCCTCGCCGACACCTACGCCGACTTGCCCGCCGCCTAAGCTAGGGGGCTCCACGGGGGCGTAGTGGTAATGGGAGCACGCAGGTTTTGCATACCTGAAGTAGGGGTTCGATTCCCCTCGCCTCCATCGAGAACGCTAGGGCGTGTCAGTTTCTGATCCCAGCCGAGGGCGCCATGCGGAGCGCGACTTTTGTTCGCTGCCAGGGCTGATCGATCGACGGAAGCTCGGCCTTGAGCGTCGTGCACGGCGTTATGGTTGCCCGCTGATGGATGACCAGGCCCGAGTCGCCGCTCGACGACCGGCGGAGGCGCCGTCCACAAGCAACCAGCGCAGGGGCAACTCGAATCACCGACGAGCTGGACTGGTACTTGAGCCACAGTGGCCCTCGCGCCACCGTCACCGCGATGCCCGACCTCGGCGCCGTCGCGCGCGCTGTCGCGGTATGGGCGTACGACCCCGATCGGCCGCGAGACGCGACCCGAGAGATCGCCGAAATGACCCGTCGCAGTTTCGCCTATGCGGTGGACGCCGCGCTGTACGCGAACCCGCTGCTGCTCTCACCCAAGAAGCGCGAACGCCAGCCGCCGTTGCCCGCTGCGGCTGACGCGCGCCTCGTCGCCCTGGCTCGCAAGCGCATCCGCGAGCTATATCCCGAGATCGAGCATGCTGAGCGGGCCGCGGAGCTTCCATATTTCGAGCGCGACGACCCGGCGGTCCGATCGACCGGTACGGGCAGATCGCCATGAGCTGGGCGCGGCGCCTAGCGCTTCGGGCGCGCAACATGCTGCCGCCGTACGTACCCGGTGTGGATGCCGACGGCGACAGCCCGGATCGCAGCGGCGAGCCGTCGGTCAGCGGCTAGCAGTGGCCGCCGAACTTGGCGCACTGACCGGTGACGGGAACGGCCCGTCTGAGGCTTCAGGCCAGCGTGCAGGTTGTGGACCGTGACACTCGTCCCATGGATCGGCTCCGGGCCGCGCGGCGGCAACCGCGCGGCCCGTGTCGAGCGAGCCGGCCGGTGGGCGGGAGGCTCCGGGGCAGGAGAACCCTCCGCGCCGGGTTCCGGCACCTCTGTCGGGAGTGACGAGGTGGGGCCTAGGGCCCTCGCGATTTGTGTCGGTCGCGCACGGTGGCCGCTCAAGCGGCCCGGGAGTCGCGTCGAACGGGTGTCCAGGGGTCTACTGGTCCCAGTCGAAGTCGCGCGGGGGGCGCTGCTCGAACCAGAGCCGCTCGTGCTCCGGGGTCTCCTGGAGGAAGTCGGGCGTCTCCTCGAGCACGTCCTCGCCCGGGTCGGTTGCGGGCGCCTGGTGGTCGAGCGCCTCGTCGGCCGGCACCTCGTCGCGCTCCTCGAGCCACGGGTCCTCGTCGTAGCCTGGCGCGCCGGCCCCGTCGCCGGGCTTCGGCGCCTCGGGCTCCGGGGGCGACACCTCGTCCCGGTCCTCGAGGACTCGCGTCTCCTCGGCCACGGACGGGGGTTCGGGCTCCGCTGCCTCCTCGACCTCCGCGACGTCGAACGGGCCCGCGGGTGCGTCCTCGACCGCCGCCGGCACCTCCTCGCGGCGGACGGCCCCGAGCGCCTCTTGCTCCTGGCGGGCGACATCGTCGGGGCTCGCGCCGTGACGGCGCTTGAGCTCCAGGTGCTCCCGGATGGCGTCGTCGAGCAATCCCATGCCTCAGGACAAAAGGCTACTCCCCGGACGCGACGCCATGAACGCCACGCCGGCGCCGACCGCCCGCGGAAGCCCGCACCGTGCGGTTCTTGCCGGCGCGCTTGGCCTCGTAGAGCGCGGCGTCGGCCGCGGCCACCAGCGAGTCCTTGTCCAGGTCGCCGGCGATGCCCAGCGAGGCGGCGCCGAATGACGCCGTGACCCTCAGCGAGCCGTCGGCGCCGGGCAGCGGGAAGTCGAGCGCCTCGATCCTCCGGCGCACGCGCTCGGCGAACTGGTAGGCGCCCTCCAGGTCGGTCTGCGGCAGCGCGACGGCCATCTCCTCCCCGCCGTAGCGGGCCGGCTCGTCGATCTCGCGAGAGGACTGGCGCAGCACCCTCGCGACCTCGCGCAGCACCAGGTCGCCCTGCAGGTGGCCGTACGTGTCGTTGACGTGCTTGAAGTTGTCGATGTCGAGCATGATCAGGCCCATCTCGTGGCTGTAGCGGCGCGCGCGCTCGACCTCGACCGCCATGACCTCCTGGAAGCGGCGGTGGTTGAACAGGCCGGTGAGCTCGTCGGTGACCGCCTGGCGCTGGACGGTCTCGTGCAGGTCGACGTTCTCCACGGAGACCGACGCCTGGTTGGTCAGGTACGCGAACAGCTCGCGCTCCCCGTGCGTGAACGCCCGGTCGCCGCGCGCGACGGAGATGACCCCGATCACCTGGTCGCCCTCCTCGGTGGCGCCCAGCGGGGCCGCGAGCGCCGCCGCGCCGCCGACCTGGATCTCGGCCACCTGCCCGGCGTCGATCACCGCCGCCTCGGCGGCGTGCAGCGCGCGGTGGAAGCGCTCGGGAGCGCCGGAGCGGGCCACCTCGCGCAGCTCCTCGTCGGGGGAGCGGCGCATCGTGGCTCGGCCGCCTGAGGCGCCGATGCCGTCCACCGCGGTCTGGACCACGATCTCCAGCAGGCCGACGCGATCCAGGCCCTTGGCGAACGACTCGCCGACGCGCCGGATCGCCTCCTGGAGCCGCGCGCGCTCGCGCTGGAGCTCCTCCAGCCGGGACGCGAGCTGGCGCGCCATCGAGTTGAACTCCTTGCCGAGCGCGGCGAACTCGTCGTTGCCCTCGGCGGGGACGGCCACCGAGAAGTCCCCGCTCCCCAGCCGCTGGGCCGCCTCCAGCAGCCGCTGGATCTCGTACTGGAGCGTGCGCGAAACGGTCACGGCGAATGCGAAGGCGAGCGCGAGGAAGCCGACCAGGACGCCGAGCACGAGCAGCGACTCGGTCGACCACAGTGAGGGCGCATCGCCCTCCGGCAGGATGAGGCGCACGCGGAGGTCGGTGTTGCCGACGCCCAGGCCGACGAAGGAGGTGACGCGGTACTCGGCGCCGCCCACGTCGGCCTCCCCGCGGGTGGGGAGGGACGTCCCGTCGGCGTCCGGCAGCGTGCTGGTGAGCGCCTCGCCCTGGCTCGAGACGACGACCTCCGCGCCTGTCAGACGCGAGACATCCTCGGCGTACTGCTCGGCCGACGTCGTCGACACCGTGAGCTCGCCGGCGGGCCGCTCGCGGTCGTCCACGAGGGGGCTGCGGGCGGGCGCCACGGCCGGCTGGCGCCCCGCCTCGAACGGCCCCTGGCCGTCGAGCCGCAGCAGCACGTACCGCGCTCGCGTCTCCATCACGAGCGCGTCCAGGCGCGCCTGGATCGCTCCACGCCCGCCGGCGTCGATCGCGTCGGCGAGCCGCTGATCGCCCGCGATCTCCTGCGCGGCGCGGCCCGCACGGCCACGGCTGTCCTCATAGTGCGCGAACGCGACCCGCTGCGCCTCCGACAGCCGCGCGTCCGTCTGGCTGCGGTCGGACGCCACCACGAGCTGGAACAGCACGACCGCCACCGCGATCATCGGCACGATCACGATGACCACGAAGAAGAGCCGCAGCCGGTTCCTGAAGCTGGGGGTGAGGGCCTCGCGGACGCTCATGGGCGTTGTGCTGCTCCGGCCACCCTAAACCCTGGCGGCTACAATCGCCGTTCACGACGCGCGCGGAAAGCCCTTGCACGCGCGCGCCCACGGGGCTATAGCTCAGTTGGGAGAGCGCCTGGATCGCACCCAGGAGGTCAGGGGTTCGAGTCCCCTTAGCTCCATCGCGAGAGAAGCCCTGCACAGGCGGGGCTTCTGTCGTTTCGGGGATCGCCTTGAATCGCCGGTGATCGCGCTCCATTTCAGGCACTAGTGCCTGAAATCGCGGCGATAGCCGCGGATTGCCGTGGATTTACGCCGATTCGGCTGGCTTGGCCCGCGAGCCGGAGCTATGGTCGCCGGCGTCCGTATAGGTGGCCCCGGCGGCGCTGGAACGCCCCGGGGCCTGGCACCGAGGAACGGGCCTCGATGCATCGCCGATTGTCGCGCGCTTTCGCGTGGCCGTGGGCATGGTGGACCGGGTCTGCTCTTCGGTGCCCTAAGACCGAAGGGAGCAGATCGTGCCCTTGACCATCACCCGCGCCCAGCGGGACGCCATCTACGAGATGGTGATTGATCACCTCACCGGGATCGGCGACGTCTGGATCTGCGTTGATCGCCGTGAGTTCGCGAGCGCCAAGCGCCTCGGCTGCGCCTTCGCCGAGGACCTGCGGCTGCTCGAGGATCTCGGCTGGGCGGAGACCATCGACCGCGAGACGGTGGCGCTGAGCGTCCCGGCCGACGAGCTCACGCGCACGCTCGCACGCCTGCACAAGGATGCTGCCGGGTCGCTCGGGACGTACGTCTCGCGACCCAAGGACGACGAGGAGCTCGCCCAGCGCGATCTCGCCGCATCCGAGGCGCTCGGCGAGATCCTCAGCCAGCTCGCCCGGCCCGGCGACAGCGAGGAGGCGTCGCGATGACCGCAGCCGCTAAACCCTCGAGCGAAGAGGCGGTGGTCAAGACCCTGGCGTCTCACGGCGAGATGACCAGCGCGGAGATCGCCACGGCCACCAGGCTGGGCCGCTCGACCGTCAGCAAGACGCTCGCCGCCCTCGAACAAGCGGGAATGGCTCGCCGGAGCCCAGGCGGGAACGAAGCCGGACGCCGGCTGGCCGACCGCTGGTCGGTCGGCTCAAGCGACGAGCGCTCCGCGGCCGGGCCGTCCACCCAGCGCCTGCGCCCGGGCCAGCTCGACGGGCTCGTCCTCGACTTCATCAACACCCACGGCAAGGACGCGCCGGTGGGGGCGACCGCGGTGGCCAAGGCCCTGGGTCGCTCCGCGGGCGCGGTGGGAAATTGCCTGACCCGGCTGGCCGCTGCCGGCCAGGTGCGCCAGGTCAGCGAGCGGCCGCGCCGCTACAGCAGCACGACGCCGGCATCGAACAAGCGCGGCCGGGCTCGTCGTTCGCGGAAGGAGGAGTCATGAAGGTCATCGGGCTGGGAGCGCCCGCGAGCGTGCGAATCCGCTTCGACGCCTACGAGCTCGACGTGCTCGTCGACGTCCTTCGCGAGCAGCGCGCAGACGCCACCCGCGACGCGGCTGACACCTACGCGACCACGCCGCCCACGCAGACCCGACCGATCGACGACCGCCACGACCGGCTCCGCGCCGTCGAGGGGCTGCTGATGCAACTCGAGGAGCAGCCGCCAGACAACCGGCCCGGGGCGGTCCTCGTCGGCGAGACGGACCTCATGTGCGACGTCGCGCGCGACGGCGCCCGGGAGGCGCTCCGACGGCTTCAGGAGGCACACGAGCGCTACACGGATGACGGCGCGAGCCCACAGGCGCGCGACGCGCTGGTGAACGCGACCAAGACGGCCAAGGCATGGGTCGTGACGCTGACCGCCGTCGACCAAGTCGACCATGGCTGGGACGCATGACACGCCCCAGCCGCCACCGGCCCCGGCAGGCGCATTCGTGATGGGCGTTCGTCAGCCACCCGCACGGAAGCTGCCGAACCTCACCGCGGCGCGAGCCGTACGCGCACTTGAGGTGCTCGCCTTTCACCCGACGGGCGCACCTGGTGTCGCGGCGGCGATGGGGATTCACGAGCGCACCGCGCGGCGTCTGCTGCACACGCTCGAGGACGAGGGCTACTTGCAGCGCGGCCACGGCACCTGCGGGCAGCGGTACGTGTACTCGTTGACGCCGCGTCTGCTTGCGCTCGCCGGGCAGCTCGCTGCGCGGCTCCCGCTCGTGACGCGCGGTAAGCGTGCCGTCCGTCAACTCCATGAGTCGACCGGGCTCGACGCGTACCTCGTCATCCCCAGCTACGGCGACGTGATCGTCCTCGCCAGGGCCGGCGACGAGGCGCCGGCCCTGTGGTCGCTGCTGCCCGCGACCGATTCCGCGGGCGGCAACGTCCTGCTCGCCTACCGCGAGTCATGGCGCGACGATCAACGACCCGACGAGGAGAACACGACTCCGCTGGACCTCGAAGCGCGCGCTAGCGAAGTCCGCCGCGACGGCTTCGCCGTCCAAGCCCAGGGCGACATCACGTCGCTGGCCGTCCCGGTACCCATGGTCCCGACGCCGCTTGCCGCGCTCGTCCTTTCGTCTCACACGCACGCGCTGAGCGACGACGACCGCGAGGCCCTCCTTACCGCGCTGCGCCGCACCGCCGCGCGACTCAGCGACCCCTACCACTGGCGCCGCCGCGCACCCTCGACCGGTGAAAGCCCCACGACGCTGCCCATCACCGCCAAGGACCGAGACGCCGGCTGGATCCGCGTCCCCAACTGCGCCAAGCGGATACTCCCAGCCGACCGAGCCGAGATGCTCATCCGCCTGCGCGGCACCATCCTCCGCGCTCGATGGAACGCCAGGCGCGGGCCACCCGAACGCTCGGGCACGCTCTACATCGGGCGCCACATGCTCGACGGGCTCGTCGACGCCAACGAAATCCTCACGATCACCATCGGCGACGTCGGCCGCATCGAGCTCAACTGACGGGACGCCGGGATCGCCCATTGCGCCCGGGGTCATCTCGCCTCCTGTCGTCATGTGGACCTCCCCCGTGTCTACCGAAGCGGGGGAGGTCCAGTGTGTGTGTGTGTCTTCGTTCGTTCGGTTGATGTCTGTGGGCGTTCCTGAGTTCCGATCAGCACGATGCGGCCCGCCGACGAGCTAGCGATGTCGCCTCAAATGCCGACTCGGGCGTGGAGTCCACATGTACGGCAAGTCGTCGTGCAAGTTGGATGGGACATACGGCGCCCGCTGCTGCGCCACGCAAACGCCAGGCGTACCCACGCGCACGGCCGCGCCCGAGTCGGCCATCGACACATTGCCGCTGGCGTTACTTACCGCACGGCAGCGCAGGCGGGAGCTCGCGGCCTGCGCGCGTCTCGCTTTGGCGGCCTCACCCGGCCCATCGGCGAGGCGGCGAACGGGCTAGAGCCGACGGAACACCTCGCCGGGGCGACGGTCGAAGTTGAAGCAGTCGAACGGCAGTGCGGGCCCATGCTGGGTGGGGATCCCGCCGGCGAGGTGGACATCGACTGCATCGAGCGGATGTACGACGCAGACGAATGTGCCGCCGGTGTCGAGCACTGGCCGTTCGCCGCGTTCGATCACCCGCCAATCGAAGTCGGCCGCCACCTTGTCGACCGCACGGTCGCGAACGACGTCCCAGCGGTCGCGCTGCACCATGCCGTAAACGAGCACTTCCAGCAAGTCGGCGGCCAGCCGCCAATCCAGCAGCGGGTGATATGGCGTGTTGGACCAGTCACGCAGACAGCCGGGGCACGAGGCGCCGCACTCGTGCCGGGCGGGGTCCTCCCACTCCTCAGTCACGAGCGTCAGCGTGTCGGAAACGAGCTGCGCGAAGCGGGGCGGATTGCGCAGGAACGTCGTGAAGCCGGCGCCGTTCTCGATCGCGTCGGCGAGAAACAGCTGCGGCACGTGAACGCCCTGGCCGGGTACGGCCATCAGCCGCATGCCGCCTTCGAGCTCCCGCGGTTCAACGTTGAGCGTGACTGCCGCCTGAACGCGCAGGGCGAATGCCAGGCTCGCCCAGGCTGCGCGGCGGGCGGTCGTGATCAGACCCGGTCGACCGCCGACACCGGCGTAGCACAGGTGGCTATGCGTGGGACCGGCCGGGACGTCCGGACGGGCGACGAGGACGTCGGTGGCAAAACGAGCGCCAAGGATGTACCGCTGCGCGGGCCCGCCGGCGAAGTTCGGTGCCAGCTCCGGGTCAACGACGCCCCCGCCGAAGCGGTTTGCGGGCGCGAGGTTGAACCCGGCGCCGCCGCGGTCGTTGATCTGCCAGATCGGCGTGTGCGCTCCTTCGACGAGCAATCCCCGCGTCACATGCTGATCCTCCCACTGCGCTGGCGTGGCGAGCTTGGGTGAGGAGGAGCGTGACAGGCGCTCCACGGAGCCCTCGTATGGCTCGCGGTCGCGCGCCGACCAGCTGGTGCGGAACCCGGCCGGCCGCGAAAGGCGATCCACGCGCTGGTTGCGCGACCCGCAGTCCGGACAGGTGCCGGATGCCTCCGGGTCGATGCCTCCGCAGTCCTCGCAGATGCCCATGTCGGATTCGGCGCCTAGCGGCGGCAGCGGCTCCGGGCGGAAGCCGGTCGGGCGGAAGCCGACCAGGCCGATACTCGTGTGTACCAGTTTTTCGCGGACGACTTCGTTGCCGGGCGCGTACTCGGAGATCGCAAGCCGCATGTCGCGATCCAGCGCCCCCTCCGGCGGCCAGCTTTCTGAGGTACCGGGACGGTCGAGAAACAGGTAGCGGACCTGCGTCAGGAACCCGTACAGCGGCAGCAAGCCGCGCTCAGCGAGACGTTGCGAGAGGTCCGGGTGCTCGTCGCGCAAGTCCGCGATCTCACGCACCTCGCCGACGAGCGCGCCGGTCACCTGCGCGGTCAGCGTCCGCGCGTCAATCGTGAGGCCGAGCAATGTGTGATCTAGCAGCGCCGACACGCATGCCTCGACCTCCGGTGTGCGGTCGGTAACGAACTGGCGAATCTGTGCCTCGCGGACCCGATCGAACTCCTCTGCGAGTCCGAACTGGCCGTGGATGTTGCGGCCCTGGGCGAAGACCGGGTCGGTGTCAGCCAGGCGGTCGAACGCCAGCCGCAGCGCCTCGGCGCGGACGACGCGGCGGAAGATCGCATCGCGGTCCGTGGTGAGGTACGGCTCGCCTGGCGCGGCGGCCGTCATCGCTTCCGGGTGGGCGAAGTAGTAGCCGTCGTGACTCCGGTCGCGGCATACGGTGAGCGCGACCGACAGCGGGTCGCCGCGGCGGCCGGCGCGGCCGACGCGCTGCTGATAGTTCTGGCGCTGCGGCGGCATGTTGGCCAGAAGGACCGCGCGCAACGAGCCGATGTCGACGCCAGCTTCCATCGTCGTAGTCACCGACAGGACGTCGATGCCGCACGCCGCAGGCGGCTCGTCAGCGAGAAAGACCTCCTGGAAATAGGCCTGCCGACGCTGGGAGAGATCGCGTCCCGTCTGCGCCGTAAGTTCCTGCACGTTCAGGCGGGTCGGCGGCTGGCCGGCAGCGGCGAGCTCGGCGAAGTAGGCGCCGCGAAGCTCCGCGGCCGGCGCCATTCGAGACCCGGTGGACGGCTGGAGACAATGCTGGCATGTGCCAGCGTCGCCGTGCAGGTGCACCCAATTACAGCGCCCGCAGCGCCAGCCGTCGGTGTCGACGAACGCGACCACCATCCGGGTTGGGTTCAGCTGCCAGCCTTCGAGCAGCTGACCGGGATGGGGCAACTGGTCGGCCGCCCAGCGCAGCACATCTGGCTGGGACAGCGCCTGGTTGACGCACACCGCCTCCAGCCAGCGGCGCAGCGCTTGCGGCATCGGGTCGTTTGAGCCGCGGCCTTCGCGCGCCCCGGGGTAATAGCGCTGGGCGCCCATCTTGCGGATCACCCCGAGCACGATCTGCTCAGAAAGCGCCGGCGTGGCGCCGGGCACGGGCGGCATCGCGAGCGTCGCCATAGGCGCGAGATAGCCGAAGCCGAGGGACTCGATGTCGCGGCCTGCGCCGGAGAACATCACGCCGAGCATCTCCGTCAGCACCCGGCGGCGCGCCTCGCGCCGGTAGTCGGCGGCTTCGAGGTCGGGGCGCTCCCGCGGCGGATAACCGATCGGCCAGTCCCACGCCCGCCACCATTCGTCGCCTCGTAGCAGCGCGCCGTGCGGACCGGCGGGGTCGCGGCCGAGCGGGACCAGCTGCTCGAAGGCGTTCCGGGCGACGTCCTCAACGGCAACAGCGCCCGTGAGTGCCTGCGCGAGATCGCTTTCGATGCGATCGATCTCGTGCGCGTCGAGCAGTACGCGGTTGGTGCGAAGCTCGATGACGTCCCGCGCTAGCCGACTCTCTGAGCGGAGTGCGCGCACATCGTCGGCGAGGTGCTGGTTCGCCTGCGGGTCGGCGAGGTAGGTCTCGAGCGCTCGAAGGCGGGCGACGACAGCTGCCCCCTGCTGGAGCTGCGCGACAACCATCTGGCGGACGGTGTCGCGATAATGGGCGGCGTCGAGGCCGCCGGCGAGTCGTGCGGCGTCCTGCCGGGAGTCCGAGAAGGCGATCAAGCGGTGCTCGGTCGCTTCCGCGTAGAGTCGGTGCATCATCGCTTCGCCGAGTACCTGGCTGACGCGCTCGGCGGACACGCGCAGCGAGCGGATCGGAGACACCATCCGCCGTGTGGCGGTCAGCGGCAGCGCCTGCTGGCGGCCGAATGGCACGTAAGTGCGCTCCCAGCGATCGTCGCAGTTCGGGCAGCGGGTCGGCACTGCAGGAATGCCCGGGATCTGCCGCGCCCGTGCCGGCTGTCGTGCGCTGATCGAGTACAGGTAGCCGCTCTTCGTCTCGCCGGGCGCGAGACCGCGCACGAGGCCGGTGCCAGGTGTCAGCACCGCCGCCGCGAAGGAGAAGTCGACATCGAGCGCCCGCCACGCCGCGACCAGCGGCGTGCGGGTCGGGTCGCCGGCCGTTGGCCAGTAGAGCTTGTAGACGCCATGGGTACGCCGGGGCATCGAACGGTCCGGGGCGGCTTCGAGATCCGGCACCTCCGGAAGCAGGAAAGTGCCGCCGGCGGCGTTGTCGGCCGCGTAGCCGCCAAGGAGGACGTCGCCGCAGGTCTGGCAGGCGTAGAGGTCCAGGCACCGGGCGCCGCACTCGCAGCGGATCTGCGGCTGCGGATATAGCCGGCCGACCGGCCGACCGGCATATCGGTATCGCGGCTCGACGGCGGAACAGTTCGGGTCAGTGCAGGCCCACCAGCCAGTGTCAACGTTCACGAAGTAGTGTGCGCGCACCGGCTGGGAGCGCGTCCATGCCAGCGCGGACAGCGTCCCTGTTAGAGCACGGCGAGCGCCTTCGGGTTCACGGCCAGGGAACAGCCGCTCGGCGAGCGTGCCGGCATCTGTCGGCAGCAGCCGGTCGTCGTCGGCGCGGCACGCATTAACGACGCGGTCGGCGAGATCGGCGACATCTATCTCGCTCGTCAGGTCGGCTACCTCCGTGGCGATGTTGCCGCTGGCGTCGACGATCCCGCCGAGACTGTCGAGACGGGTCGCGGCGACGCTGTCGACAGCGATTCGGTTACGGTCGGTGGGCAGCACCGCAGTTGAATCGATCTGGCGAAACGATGGCCGGGCGAAGAACTGCCCGAGGTAGTCATCTATGCGCTGCTCGTCGGCGCCGAGGCTGGCGGACGCGGCGATGACGCGCACTTGGTCAGCGTCGGCGCGGATGCGGTGGCGCAACTTGCGAAGCAGCAGGGCCACCTCGGTCCCGGCGGTCCCGCGGTACGGGTGCAGCTCGTCGACAATCAGATAGAAGCGGTTGTTCGAGCTGTCAGCGAGAAAGGCTTCCGTCTGGTCGAAAATCGGCCGCTCGTCGTCGCGCAGCATCATGACGTTGAGCATCGAGTAGTTCGTGATCAGGATGTCGGGCGCGTGCGCGATCATGTCCTGGCGACACAGCTGCTCGGCGCCTAGCGGCCGCGGGAGGAAAGGCCGGTGCGCGCGGAATTCGTCCAGGCGTCCCGCCGCCTCAAGGCGGCGATACTCGGACTCATCGCGGCGCTGCGCGACCTGGGCGCGGCGCGCCCAGTCGCTATACCGGCCGCGCAAGTCGTCCTTCGGGGTCTGGCCGGTGTAACGGCCGAAATAGAAGCGGTGGCCGTGGCGATGCTGCGCAAACCAGGCGTCGGCGGCGTCGCAGTCCAGCGTGCGGCGCAGCCGAACCAGTTGATCCTCGACCAGCGCGTTCATCGGATAGAGCACGAGCGCGCGGATGCCGGGCAGCCGCCCGCTTTCGCCGCGCCGCGACGGGCGGAAGCGGCCGGTTTGGCTCGGATCCCACCATTCCGCTGGGCTGGCGCCCTGTCCGGTCCAGGACTCTGATTCAACGAGCAGCTGAGTCAGTACCGGCAGCCAGAACGCCTCCGTCTTGCCGGAGCCGGTGCCACCGGTGACCACGATGTCCTCGCCAGCGACCGAGCGGCGCATCGCCTCCCACTGGTGCGTATAGAGCGAGTGGCCATCCATCAGGCCGTCGAGGAATTCGCCGGCGCGGGCGTCAAACGCATCGCCGAGTCCCAGCGCAAGCTCGACGAGCGCGCTGCGAGCGTCCAGGCCAGAGGACTCATAGCTGGGGAGCGGCTCGATCAGCGTCTCGGCCGCCAGCTGGCCGCGCAGTCCGGTGGCGCGCTCGGCCGCGAGGCCGTCAGCGGACAGCCCGTAGCTGGTCCGGACGAATTGCTCGTAGATACCGGCCATCAGCGCGGCCAAGACCAGCGGGTTGGGCGTGCGCGGATCCTCGATGGCGGGCGCGCTTACAAGCTCGGTCATGCGGCTACTCCCAACGAGGAGAGGATGCGGCCCGCTGTCTGCGGGTCGACGTTGACGTGATGCTCGAAGGCGACGCCCGGAGCAACGTCGCGACGAATCGGCACGCGCCCAGAGCACAGGGACGCGACGCGTGCATGCAACGCTGGCAGCGGCGCTGCGGCGTTGACGATGAGCAGGCGGTGTGCGCGGCGGTATTCGACGACCGGATCGGCGTCGTCGGGGCGCACCATCACGTATGGCGCCACGTCTGCGTCGAGGACCATCCGCGGCTCAGCGTGGCCCGCGCGCAGGATCATCCGGCGCCGTCCCCCGTACGTGCGGTAGAGCCACAGGCCGTCGCTGCGGTCGTCGTCCTGCTCGTCCCAACGGGCACGGAACGAGTGCGGGTCGACGCGGGCGTGGGGGAAGCGGTCGTCGGGCCGGTGGGCGATCGTCGCGGTCTCCACTCGGATCGCCGGCAGCAGCCGACCGATCTGGCGAGCGGCGTCTGGCGACCATCTGATGCCGGCCGCCGCACAGAAAGCGGGCGCGTCGGCCGGGTCGGCGTCAACGAACGCTGTCGACGGGCCACGGCCGAATTGATGGCAGAGGTCTTGGTGGACGTCGACGTCGAGTTCCGAGGCGGCGGCGACGTCGGCGAGCTCGCTGATCAGGTGATACGGGCGGGCGCCGGTGAGCAGTAGCCGCCCAGGAAGGCCGGGGATCGTCGTCAACGTCGTCGGCGCCGCAGCGAAGCGGGCATGGTCCCAGTCAATCTCGACATGGCCGAGCATGCTGAGCGTCCGCGCCGTCGGCCACGGTGCAAGGTCGAGATGCTGGCAGGCCGCGTGCCAGCGGACGAGATCACCGCAGCCCAGCTCGGAGCACCAAGCCAGCAGCGCATCCCACGCCTCCTGGACATTCACCCGGCGTCGTCCTCTAACGCGGCCAAAAGCCGCTGCCAGCGTTCCTCGGCACGGCCGTCGGAGCGGTCGACGATCTCGCTGGCGTCCGCGTACCAGTCGACGACGTCGAGGACGTCATCCGTCAGCGGCACGTCTACCGGGGCGCGGGCGATCACGAAGCGGCGCCCCGGCGCGTCCACGCAGAGCCAGGCGACGCGACTAGGCTCGGGAATTTCCCACGGGCCGTCGGCCGGCAGGCCGACGTGCTCGAGCCACGCTGCGGGCGGCGGCGGAGCGAGGTTGCGCTTGGTGCCGTCGAGGTCAATGAGGTCGACCGGGCAGCGGTAGCGGACCATCAATGGCAGCTCACTGGCGTCGCCCCGCGGTTCAACGATGGCGCCTATGACGCGGGGCACCGTGCCGTCGGTGATGGGCTTCGCCCCCGCGAAAACGCGGCGGGGGTCGGCGTCGAAACCGAGCGAGCCGAGCCCGTCTCGGGGACCGCGAGCTGTGAGTTCGACCGTTAGCCGTTGCTCGCCGACGTCGACGTGATGGACGCCCGGCCGGTGCGCGATCACGGCGAGGTCGAGTACCTGATGCGGCTCGACGTCGCCGTAAGCGCGGTCGTCAATGGTGACCGGTGCCGGCTCCGGCAAATCGCAGCTGATCCGCGGCGGATGGTCGAGCAGCCACACCTCCGGTGCGAGCGCCAGCCCGCCGGCAGCCGCGACGCCGGCCAACGGCCGCTGCTCATCGTCGCGGCGCACGCGCAGCTCGTCGGCGAGTAGGTCCAGCTCAACGTCGCACAACAGCGCCCAGCCAGCTGGAAGCGGCGCCCGGTATCGGCTCTCCGGCGGGCAGCCGGCGATCAGAGGGTTGTCACATGTGAGGACCCAGACAGGGTCCTCAGCGGCGGCGGCGACGCTGAAGGTGCCCAGCGATGTGATCTCGAACAGAATCGTGGGTCCCGGCAGCACTCGGACGCGCTCAGCGCCTACGTCGGCGATCACGGGACCGTCGGCAGCCAGCGTCAACCAATCCAGCGGGACGGCGTCGGGAACGGACGGGTCCAACTTGAGTATGAATCCGCCGGGGCCGTGTCCATCGGAGGAGGCGGCGAGCGCCGGAACCGTGACGGACAGCGTGAATGGCAGCGGCGGCAGGTGCAGGGCCAATTGAGCAGGGAGCAGCCGCCGGCCAGCGCGGTCGACCGTGGAGCCGTCCCAAGCGGCGCGGGCAGCGCGAAGAGCTCCCGCGAACACCTGATGTAGATCCGGGCGTTCCAGGACCTGCTGCACCGGCGCGGTGAGTTGGTGGCGACCACCCCAGGCACCCAGTTGGTGCATCGGATCCCAGCCCGCGTCAAGCAGCCGGTCCGTGCGCTCGAAGAACGCGCCCAGGGTTACCCGGTCGCCAGCGCGCAGCAGCGACTGGTGGATCGGGACACCGACGACGGTCGGGTGCACGTCGGCGGGCAGGTCGAGCAACCCGCGGCGGCCAGCCTGATCCTGCGCCATCCAGGTAGCGAGGTCGTCGAAACGCTCGACGAGCTCAGGCACGCCCCGGACCTGAGGCCACGTTGATGCCAGCTGAATATCGAGCAGATCGGCTAACCGACCGTAGTACTCGTGCATCGACGCGCGCTGGTCGGCTGCCATTCGGCTTGCCGCGAGTACGAGCACGGCCAGCCCGAGCAGGTAATCCGGCGGATCGCCGTCGACGGCCCGGGCAAGCGGGGCAACGCCGCTGCGACTGCTGGCGAAACCTTCAGCATGTAGGGACTTCACGAGCTGTGTGACCGCTTGGTCGCGGCCAATGCCGAGGCGCCGGCCAGCTTCGGCGACGGCGCCGTCATCGCAGTCCAGCCGCACCGGCCGGCCCAGGTTCGTGTCCAGCGGCAAAAGAACGTCTGCCAGGGCCCGCGTCCACCGTTCGGCGGGCGGATTCATGTCCGCGCTGGGTGCCATACCTGGCCGTTGGCCAGACCTTCGGCAGAGACATTAGGCAACTCGGCTATGTCCTCGGCGAGCGCGGTCTGAGCGGCCTCCTCGCCGTGCACCATGCCGAATGCGACGTGCTCGCTCTGGCGCGACATGAACTGCGCGAACTTGCGCAGGTCGGCGCTCGGCGCATGGGCGCTGAGACCCTGAAGGCGCAGGAACTCGGCGTCGATGCGGGCCCGACGGCTGCCGAGGTCGATGGTCTCGCCCCGGCGAAGTTGGTGCACGCGCGGAATCTTCCCGGCGTGACGGGGGATGTAGCCGGTCATTACGATCGCGTTCGCCGGGTTGTCGACCATCCGCTCCAGGAACGTCCGCGACCAGCCGCTTGCCAGCATTGCCGGGCTGGCGACAACGTAAGAGAAGCCCTCGCCGAGGACCTCCTCGGCTACGTCCTCGAAACGCAGATCGCGCGACGCGCGAAGCCGCCCGCCGAGCTCGTCGACACGCGGCATGTTTTCGGCGCGGGCCCACGGGTTAGGGCCGCGCGAATAGGACTCATAGATCTGGGTGATCTTCTCGCCCATGCCGGCGACGACAATGTCGCCGTTGGGGGCGTCGCCGTCCTGACGGGCTTGGTGGATGAGCATCGCCAGCTCCTGTGTGCGGCCCAGGCTGAACGCTGGCAGGAGGACCGCACCGCCGTTCTCGTAGGCGTGCGCGGCGGCTTGGCAGAGCCGCTTGACCGCGCGCTCACGGCCTGACAGCGCGCGACGGCTGCGTCTGCCCTCTTGGACGTCGCGCGTCAGTGCGCCGCCATAGGTGGATTCCATGATGACGACGTCGGCGCCGAGCATTTCCCCCAACGCGTACTGCGGCAACGTGACCTGCGGGTCGGTGAACGGACCAAGGTCACCGGTGTAGAGCAGAGTCTGGTCGTTCTCAGTGTCCGTTAGGTGGATCGCACAGGAGCCAAGTACGTGCGCCACTGGGAGAAAGCGGGCGACGAAGCTCGTGCCGGGGATTTGGTGCGCGCGAGCGAGGTTGATCTCCCGAACGAACTCGTCGTCCAGCACCCGGTTCACATCCGTCGGCCGGTAACCGGACTCCATCGCCTCGGCGCCGTAGTCGAGGAATCCCCGCTCCGCCGGATCCAGCTCGCGGAACTGCTGGATCTTCGCGGAGTCATGGAGCATGATTTCCGCTAGCTGCCGCGTCGGCGCGGTCATGTAGATGGGAATTAGCTCGTGCTGCGCCTCAGATTGCTCCCGGTGCAGCAGGGGTAGCGACCCGACATGGTCAATGTGAGCGTGCGACAGGAGGATCGCGTGCAGGCGACCGTCCTGACCGATCCGGCGGTGAAAGACCGGCTCGGTGTCCAGGCCGTACTCGCCGCGCACGCGCTGGCCGCAGTCCAGCAGCAAGGTATGTCCGGAGGTGTTGGTGACGACAATGGCGGAGCCGCCAACTTCCCCGGCACCGCCGAGCGGGCGGACCTTGATGCGACTGCGACGACGACGGCGCTCGGCAGGTGCGGCCGTGGGCGGCTCTGCGGCGGACGCCGGCGCGAGCTCCGGCTCCGGCTCGGCCGTATCGACCGCCACATGCTGCTCGAGGGACTCGGCGACGTCGACGGGCTCGGCGACGACGGCTTCGGCCGCGGCATCCTCACCGGCCATTTCCGCTGCGGCGTCTTCCGCTGCCTGAGCAGCATCGTCGGCGACGACGGCCAGATCGGAGTCGAGGCGGCGCGTCATCTGCGCAAGGGTCGCCGCGAGCTCCAGCATCAGGTTGTCGTGCGGGCGGGCACGGCCCGCGGCGAGGCGCTCGGCGGCGTGACGTGCGGCCTGGCCGATCGGGCGCGCGAGCGTGTCCACCAGCGCTTCCGGATTGTCGATCGGTAGGTTGCGGCTATCGGCGACACGCGTCAGCTGATCAGTAAGTTCGCGCACGCGCGCTATGTGCCGCTCGGCGTCGCGCTCTGCCTGCACGCGTAAGCGCTGTTCGTCGCGGAGCGCGCCCTCAGCTTGTTCCAGGCGCCCCTCGGCGTCTTCGAGACCCTGCAACCGCGCTTCGAGCTCCGCTACGCGTTCCGTCTCGCGCCGGAGCTCCTCCACCTGGGCCTCGGCCTCCTCCGCGCGGGCACGCAGGTCGCCCTCGGCCCGCACCCGGTCTGCGTCGGCCGCCGAGCCGGCCTGTTCCTGCGCCAGCTGGAGGCGTTCCGCCGTCGCCGCGAGTGACTTCTCGCGCTTGGCAGCGGCGCGCAGCTGCTTGTCTGCGTCCTTGGCTGCCCGACGAAGTTCGATGGCCTCGGCCTCCAGCGTGTCGATGCGCTCCTGCTGCGCCGTGGCCTTGTCGAGGACGGTCAGCTCGCCGAGGAGCGTGGCGCAGTCATCAGCGATCAGCCGAAGCGTCGTCTCGTCGATATCGAGCGCCATCGCGCACAACAGCACGCCGTCTGGCGGGTGCTCACCGTCGTCGTAGACGCCATCGGGATCGGCGGCGATCCGCACCAGCGTCGCTGGCCCAAATGCACCATCGGGCAAGTAGTGCCTGCGCAGCGCGGTGCTCGCGACGTTCGCCCATACCGCCGAGGACGAACGGGCCATCCGCGCGAGGTTGCCGGCAACCGTGGACTCCGGACGCCAGGACTTCTGCTTGCGCGTCACGCCAGCTCGGATCAGCTCGAACTTGTCCGTCCCTTGAGCCACGTCGAGGCCGCGGACCATGTGCCGACACACCTCCGGCAGCGCGACCCAGGTGCGCAGGATGCGGTCCGGCACCCAGTCGGGCGCGGTAGACCCGACCGACGGGTAGGTGGCGGCCCTCTCCAAGGCCTCGGCCTCCGTGAGTGGCTCGGCGTCCGGTGGTTCCTCCAGCGCACTCTCCGGCGGTGCTGCGTCCTCAGCCCTGGACGACGGACCTTCGGCGAGGTGACCGTTGGTCTCGCCGTTGGCGCTCTTACGGGCGACGGTGTCTGTATACGACACGGCGACGACGCCGCGGCCCGGCGGCAGCGCTCCTCCGGGCAGTCCGTACAGCGGAGGCTTGCGCAGTCGCTGCGAGGAGTAATTGCGAAGCTCCTGCACGTTCTGTGGGTTGGTGTTAGCGGCCGGGGAGTGGTGGGCAGAGGCCGCCGAGTGCGAGCATGGCGAGCGCGATCGCGGCGTGGGGCGAGTGAAACCCGAACGCGCGTC
>JBOGYU010000030.1:0-19317 GCA_050696935.1 Solirubrobacteraceae bacterium
TCGCCCTACCGCGCCGACCGCGCGGCGGCCCGCGCCGCGCACGAGCAGCGCGGCCTGTCCTTCGTCGAGGTCCACGTGGCGACCGCGCTCGAGGAGTGCGAGCGGCGCGACCCGAAGGGGCTGTACGCCCGCGCGCGGGCCGGCGACCTGCGCGGAATGACCGGGGTGGACGACCCCTACGAGCCGCCCGAGGCGCCCGAGGTCGTGGTCGGGGGCGGGGAGGCGCTCGAGCAGGCCGTCGAGCGCGTCCTCGCCGCGCTGCCGCGCTGACCCCGTTTAAGAACGCGCGCGGGGGTCCGATCACCCGGGCATGCCCCGGATCGTGCTCATCGCCCTGCTCGCCGCCCTCGTCCTCCCGTCCGCCGCCCAGGCGAAGCGGGTCATGGGCACGCCCGGCCCCGACCGGATCACCGGCGGCCCCAACGGGCCGCACAGCATCGACGGCGACGGCGGCGGCGACCGGCTGACCGGCGGCCCGTTCGACGACCGGCTGCTGGGCGACGCGGGCGGCGACGTGCTCTTCGGCCTCGCCGGCAACGACGACCTCGACGGCGGCACGGGCGACGACGACGTCGACGGCGGCGCCGGGAACGACACGCTGGTCGGCGGCTTCGGGCGCGACACGCTGCTCGGCGGCGACGGCGACGACCACCTCGACGGCGGCGGCGCGGGCGACACGGTCGACGGCGGCGCCGGCAACGACGTCGTCCACGGCGGCGCGGGCACCGACGTCGTGCGCGGCGGCGACGGCAACGACCACGTGTACTCGGACTCGGGCGCCGACACGATCGACGCCGGGCCCGGCGACGACACCGTCTTCATCAACAACGGCACGATGGTCGGCCCGGTCGACTGCGGCCCGGGCCACGACACGATCCACGTCAACCCGAAGGGCCACACGGGGTACTTCTCCAACCTGCGCGCGCTCCAGCAGGGCCGGATCCGCAACTGCGAGGCGGTCGTCGAGACCGCGCACGTCAAGGACCCGACCGTGGGCGTCAAGGAGATGGCCGACTCGCCCCGCGGCGAGACGCTGCGCGGCGGCCACCTGAACGACAACCTGCTCGGCGGCCCCGGCCCCGACACGCTGATCGGCGCCGGCGGCGACGACGTCCTGTGGGGCAACCGCCTGCCCGACGGCCCGTCGTACGGCACCGACGCGATCTCCGGGGGCGACGGCGACGACGAGGTGTTCGGCGGCCGCGGCGCCAACCGCATCTCCGGCGGCGCCGGGAACGACTTCCTCCAGGGCGGCCCGGGGCGCAACACGATCGCCGGCGACGCGGGCGACGACACCGTCCGCACGCGGGGCGACGGCCCGAACCGGATCCGCGCCGGCGCCGGCGACGACCTCGTGGTCGCCTACGCCAAGGGCGCCACGCTGGTCGACTGCGGCCCCGGCCGGGACACCGTCAGGATCGGCTTCAACCGCGCGGTCCGGCCCAAGCGCAACTGCGAGCGCGTGCAGAAGCGCTACAACGGCCGCCTGAGCTGGGCCCGCTGACAGCGGGTGCGGCTTACTCGCACTCGCAAGCTCGTGCGAGCGACTGGGGTGTGCGGCTTACTCGCACTCGCAAGCTCGTGCGAGCGCCTTGATTAGTCAGCGCAGCCAGGTGCGCATGATCGCGTTGGTGAACCCAAGGCCGTAGCGGAAGACCGCGGGCTTCTTGGAGTGGCCGTGCAGGCGCTTGGTGACGGTGACGGGGATCTCCTTCGCCGGCACGCCGCGCTTGATCGCCTCGATCATGAACTCGGAGGTGTGGAACTGCTCCTGGCGCAGGACGAGCTGGGGCAGGACCGCCGCGCGGACGGCGCGGTAGCCGTTCGAGCAGTCCGAGACGCGCGTGCGGGTGATGAGCGAGACGAGGCGGTTGAAGAAGATGATCCCGGCCTCGCGCGCGAAGTGGTTGGGCTCGGCGGCCCCGAGCACGCGCGAGCCGTGCGCGACGTCGACCGTGCCGTCGAGCACCGGGCCGACGAGCAGCTCCATCTCCTCCGGCAGGTGCTGGCCGTCGGCGTCGAGCGTGACGACGATTCGCGCGCCGGAGTCGACCATCAGCCGGTAGCCGGTCCGCAGCGCCGCGCCGCCGCCGAGGTTGGTGGCGTGCCGGGCGACCGCGACGCCGTGCTCGCGCGCGATGTCGCCCGTGCGGTCGCGCGAGCCGTCGTCGACCACCAGGACGGCCGTCCCGATCCCGCACACGCTGGACGGGATCCGCGGCAGGACCGACCCCAGGTTGTCCTCCTCGTTGTAGGCGGGGACGACGACGGCGATCCGGTCGCGGAAGCGCTCGGCCAGCCCGGCGGTGCGGAACTCGTCCCAGGCGATCCCCTCGAGCGCGGCCGACAGCTTGCGCTCGATCCGCCCGTTCTGCACGAGCGAGCGGACGGTGAGCAGGAACAGCCCGATCACCGCGAACACGACCAGGCCGAGGATCCGGCCGCCGCCGCCGCGCTCGAACGAGAAGAACTCGAGCACCGCGTCCAGCAGCTCGGTGCCCGACACCACCATCACGCCGAGCCCGGAGGCGAGCAGCAGCAGCACGTCGCCGTTGCGCAGCGTTCGCCGCCGCCAGAGGGCGAACGCGACCAGCAGCACGCCGATCAGCAGGCCGGTGATGCGGAGTGCGCTGAGCTCCAAGGCGCGCGGCAGGATAGCCGGTCAGCCGGGGCGCACGGCCCGGCGCTCGCGCACCGCCGTGACCGCCCACACGGCCGCGCAGGCCGCCAACACGGCGATCACCGGCATGAGCGGCACCTGCCGCCGCGGCACCGCCAGCAGCACCGTGCCGAGGACGCTGATGGAGGCGATCGGCACCGCCAGCAGCAGCGCGGCGAAGCGCGTCCGCTGTGAGCGCACCAGCAGCACGACCCCCGCGATCCCGAGCAGGAGCAGCACCCGGTGGTACAGCGTCCAGCCCCAGTCGCGCATGTAGGGGCTCGAGCCGCGGTTCCACATGGTCCAGAACTTCAGCGCGCTCATCTCCGCGTAGGCCAGCGGCTGCTCCGTGACGTACTTGCGGAAGTTCTCCCGTCCGATCCGCCCCAGCGCCGCGTCGCGCGGCAGGTCGGGATACGCGTTGCGCGCCACCTGGTCGAGCAGGTCCTGCATCGGCTGGGCCTTCAGCTCGGCCGTCGTGATCGGGTCCTTCTCGCCCTCGAGCCGCCGCATCAGCTCGCGCTTGGTCGGCACCTGGCGGCCCATGCCGGGCAGGTAGGTGGCGACGAACAGGGCCTTCTGCCCGCCGGTGGAGACCGGCACGAGATCGTCGAGCACGATCAGGTTGTGGACCGTCCACGGCGCCACGAACAGCGCGGCCCCGAGCGCCACCACCGCGGCGGAGGCCAGCGCGGGCCGCCACGAGCGGTCCTTCCACACCCGCCATCCGGCGAACGCGACGAACACCAGCGTGATCGCCTGGTACTCGGGGCGGGTGAGGATCAGCGCGCCGAAGCAGAGGCCGGGAACCAGCCATGGCGCCACCTGCCGCCGCTCGGCCGCCCACAGGAACGCGAGCAGGCCCGCGGTGAGCAGGAACGCCGCCAGCGGCTCGCTGAGGAATTGGCCGCTGTTCTCGATGTACGCCGGGTAGGTCGCGATCACCAGCGCCGCGAGCAGGCCGGCCGCGCGGCCCGACAGCCGCACGGCGAGCAGGAAGACGCACAGGACCATCGCGGCGCCGAGCAGCGCCACGACGGCGCGCGCGGCGGCCGGGTTGACCCCGCCCGTGAGGTAGTAGACCGCGGAGTAGAGCAGCGGGGCGCCGGGAGACCAGTCGGACGCGCTCTCCTGGCCGGGCGCGCCGTAGCGCTGCTCCTCGAACAGCCAGCGGGCGAGGCTCGCGTACGCCTCCGCGTCCGGCCCCGGGTTCTCGATCGGGTTCAGCGCCGCCCACATCCGCACCGCGAAGCCGATCGCCACGATCGCGCCAAGGGCGAGCTTGAAGCGGCCGTCGAGGTTGCGCAGGCGCACAGCGCTCGTTTGCACCTGGGTGACCGCCACGGGCGACGAGGATACGAGGCGTCACTATCCTGCGCGGCCATGCGAATCCTGATCCTCGGCGGCGACGGCTACCTGGGCTGGCCGACGGCCATGCGCTTCTCGGCCCGCGGGCACGACGTCTTTGTCGTGGACAACTTCTCGCGGCGCCGCTGGCACCACGAGCACGGAACCGACTCCCTGACCCCGATCCGCGGCCTGGCGGACCGCATCGACGCCTGGCGCGAGGTCTCCGGCAAGGCCGTCCACGCGTTCGTGGGCAGCATCGACGACGGCGAGTTCCTGGACCGCGTGGTCGCCGAGGTGCAGCCCGAGGCGGTCGTGCACTACGGCGAGCAGGCCTCCGCGCCGTACTCGATGATCTCCCGCCGCCACGCGGTCGAGACCCAGCAGACGAACGTGATCGGCAACCTGAACCTGCTGTGGTCGCTGCGCGACCGGGCGCCCGACTGCCACCTGGTCAAGCTCGGCACGATGGGCGAGTACGGGACCCCGAACATCGACATCGAGGAGGGGTTCATCGAGATCAACCACAAGGGCCGCACGGACGTGCTGCCCTACCCGAAGATGCCGGGCTCGCTGTACCACCTCTCGAAGGTCCACGACTCCCACAACATCCACTTCGCCTGCCGGATCTGGGGGCTGCGCGCGACCGACCTCAACCAGGGCGTCGTGTACGGGATCGAGACGGAGGAGACGGCCCTGGACGAGCGGCTGTGCACCCGCTTCGACTACGACGAGATCTTCGGCACCGCGCTCAACCGCTTCTGCGTGCAGGCGGTGATCGGCCACCCGCTGACCGTGTACGGGCGCGGCGGCCAGACCCGCGGGTTCCTGAACATCCGCGACACGCTGCAGTGCGTGGAGCTGGCGGTGAGCAACCCGCCCGGCGGCGGCGAGTACCGCGTCTTCAACCAGTTCACGGAGCAGTTCACGGTGATGGAGCTGGCCGACCTGGCCCAGCGCGCCGGCTCCGAGCTCGGCTACCACGTGGAGATCGACCACGTCGACAACCCGCGCGTGGAGCTGGAGGAGCACTACTACAACGCGGCGAACACCAAGCTGCGTGAGCTCGGCCTCAAGCCCCACCACCTCGGCGAGGAGCTCGTCCGCTCCATGCTCGCGACCATCGACCGCCACCGCGACCGCGTCATCTCCCGCGCGATCGAGCCCAAGACGCAGTGGCGCCCGGGGGAGGCCGAGGCGAACGCCGCGCAGCTGTCCGCCGCCGCGGCCGCCCACGCCTAGTGCCGGCCTTCGCAAGTACGCACGGTTCCGATGGCCGCCGATCACCGCCTGACACCACCCGGTGACCGGTCATGTGCCCCGGCACACTTCCGGATCACCGTGCGGCGTCAGCCGGCGCCGGCGACCACCGGCGACCGCACGTACTTCCGAACACCGGCACTTGCGCAACTTCGGGCGTGCGGACCGGGTTTGAGCCCATCGTGACCCGAGCGGCCCTCATCGCCGTCGCCCTGCTGGCGTGCCTGGCCCCCAACGCGGTGGCAAAGAAGAAACCGGTCATGAAGATCGGCATCGGCGAGCAGAACCCGAGCTTCTTCGACGACAGGCGCTGGCAGCGGCTCGACAGCCCGCACGCGCGGCTCGTCGTCGCCTGGAACGCGCTCGACAGCGAATGGCAGACCGCCGAGATCGACGCCTGGATGGCGGCCGCCGCGGGCGCCGGCGCCAAGCCGCTGATCACGTTCAGCCACTCCCGGGAGCGCCGCCCGAAGTACCTGCCCACGCGGGACGAGTTCGCGAGCGAGTTCCGCGCCTTCATGCGCCGCTACCCGGACCAGAAGCGCTTCCAGGTCTGGAACGAGGCCAACCACGGCACGCAGCCCACGCACGACCGGCCGGACCGCGCCGCACGCTACTTCGACGCGATGAAGCGCAACTGCCGCGACTGCACGATCGCCGCGCCGTCGGTGCTCGACATGCGGAACATGCTCGAGTGGATCAGGGAGTTCCGCCGCGTCGCCCGCCGCAAGGTGCGGATCTGGAGCATCCACAACCACCTCGACGCCAATCGCCTGCGCACGCTCGGCACCCGCAAGCTGCTGCGCCACACCAAGGGCAAGCTGTGGTTCACCGAGACCGGCGGGATCGTCAACCGCTACATCGACGGGCGCCGCCGCAAGGGCTACAACCGCCGCAACGCCGCCAAGGCGACGAAGCAGGTGTTCCGGCTGGCCCGCCTGAGCCGGCGCATCCGGCGCGTCTACTTCTACCACTGGATCGCCCCGGACGAGCGGCGCCCGCGGTGGGACTCGGCGTTCGTGACGCCCGCCGGGCGCGCGCGGCCCGCGCTGCGCGTGCTCAGGCGCCAGGTGCGCCGCGCTCGATGAGCCACAGCGCGCCGGCCAGCAGCGCCGCCGTCGCGCAGTAGCCGGCCTCCACGGCCAGCAGCGCGTCGTCGAGCGGGGACAGGAGCAGCCAGGCCAGGAAGAGCACGGCGCAGCCGAGCCACGCGCCCGCGGCGGCCGCCGCGCGCCCGCGCGCCAGCGCCGCCTGGTTGAGCGTCCCGGCCGCCAGGTGGAAGCCCATCCCGAGGCCGACGAGCACGAGCCCGCCGCGGCCGTAGGAGAAGTCGCCGCCGAACAGGACGTCCATCGCCCATGGCCCGATCAGCGCCAACCCGAGGACGACGCAGCCCGCGAAGCCGGCGATCGCGAGCACGGTGACCCGGATCGCGTGCCGGAAGTCCTGGCTCCCGCCGGTCGCCGCCAGGCCGGAGAGGTGCGGGAGCAGCGACGTCTGGATGGCCTGGAAGAGCTGGAGCGGGGCGCGGGTGATCAGCAGCACGTTGAACACGAAGCCGGCCAGCGCCGGGTCCGCCGCGGTGGCGTCGACCGCCACGACCGGCCCGTTGAGCAGCGCCTGCTCGGCCGCCATGATCGCGAGCACGGCGCCGGCGAAGCCCGCGCCCTCGCGCATCGACTCGCGCTCTGACGCCCGCTCGCGGGCGCCCAGCGCCCACGGGATCACGAGCAGCGACACGAGCGGCGCGGCGGCGATCCCCATGGCGATCACTCCCTGCCCGGACGCGATCCCGATCGCCACCGCCAGCGCGAACAGGCAGCGCGAGGAGGACTCCAGCAGCACGAGGCCGCCGTAGAGCCCGAACCGCTGGTGCCCCGCCAGCCAGCCGCGCGCGAAGTAGGACGCGCCGTAGGCGAGCACGGCGACGACCAGCACCCAGTAGAGCTCCTCCGAGCCGTCGAACACGTCGTCGCGGATCGGCTCCCGGAAGGCGAGCGCGGCGACCAGGAACGCCGCCGCGGCGCCGCTCTGGATGGTCAGTGGCACCCGCAGCGGGTGGCCCGCGATCCCCTGCGCCCGGCGCTGCGAGATCGACCGCGAGAGCAGCTGCTCCACCGGCCGGTAGATCAGCGAGATGATCAGGAACAGGACCGACCACAGGAGCGTCACGCCCTTGTAGTCGACCTCGCTCAGCGCATGGGACGCGAGCGAGAAGTACGCGAAGGTGACGAGGCCGGTGACGCCGATCCCGACCGAGAGGACCCGCGCACCCCGGCCGTAGCCCGCCGTGGCGCTAGACACGCACCAATGACATCGTCCACGGGAACGGCGAGCGCGTCTCCACGACCTCGCCGTACCGGGACAGCAGCTCGACGAACCCCCGCCGCGACCAGTGGTTCACGTGGCCGGGCGTGTTCCCGAGGTCGCGCAGGTAGGCGCCGCGCGCCATGTTGAGCACGCGCCACAGCGGCTCGCGCGGCACCGACACCAGCAGGTGCCCGCTCGCGACCCGCGCCATCTCGCTCACCGTGTGCTCGGGGTCGGGCACGTGCTCGAGCACCTCGATCGCCGCGGCCAGCTCGAACTCGCCGTCGCCGAACGGCAGGTGCTCGGCCAACATCACCCGGTACTCCAGGTTCGGCGCCTGCCGCTTCTCCCACTCGGCCTGAAGCACGGGATCATCGAGATCCAGCCCGACGACGCGGCCCTCGACATGCTGCGCCCAGCGGTGGGTGAGGACGCCCTCGCCGCAGCCGACGTCGAGCACCGAGCCGGGCGCGGCGCGCGTGAACAGCTCGCCGAGGTCGCGCTCGAACCCCGCCATCAGGCGCCTCACCACCGGGTTGGTGGAGCCGTACTTGTCGTAGGTGTTGCCGGTGACCGTGCCCTCGGCGTCGCGCGTGACCGCCGTGCTCATGCCTTGACGGCCTCGCGCTCTTCGGTGTGCCCGCGCGCGCCGGCGTGCGCGCCCGTCGTCGGCTCCTGCCCGGTGGCGTGCGCGCCCGGCTCGTAGTGCGAGGGCGGCACGCCGAGCTCGAGCTCCACGCGCCGGATACGCTCGAAGATCCGCTGGAGCGTGATCCGCTGGCCCGACAGCAGGTCGCCCAGGATGCCGAGCGCCGCCAGCACCATGGCGGCGTTGAACAGCACCGCGCCCAGGATCAGGGACTGCACGTGGCCGGCGCCGTCGCCCTGGAGGAAGAAGTACAGGAACCGCCCCCACACGGCGAGCGACGCCAGGGCCAGGATCAGCGCGCCGGTCATGAAGACCTTCAGCGGCTCGTACATCGCGTAGATGCGGAAGATCGACACGCCGTTGCGGCGGATGTACGTCCACATCGACGGGAACAGGCGCGACTGGCGCAGCTTGGGGTTCGTCCGGATCGGGACGTGGTCGACCGCGACGGTCATCTTCCCGGCCTGGATGATCGTCTCCAGCGTGTAGGTGAACTTCGAGACCACCTGCATCGCCAGCGCCGCCTCGCGGTTGTAGGCGCGGAAGCCCGACGTGGTGTCAGGGATCGAGGTCTGCGATGCCTGGCGCACGACCCAGGAGCCGAGCCGCTGGAGCAGCTTCTTCGCGGGCGAGAAGTGCTCGACGTTCATCACCTCGCGGTCGCCGACCACCATGTCGGCGTCGCCGGCCACGATCGGAGCGACGAGCCGTGCGATGTCGGGCCCGTAGTACTGGTTGTCCGCGTCCGTGTTGACCACCACGTCGGCGCCGAGCTTGAGCGCGGCGTCCAGGCCCGCCTGGAAGCTCGAGGCCAGGCCCTTGTTGTTGGTCAGGCGGACGATGTGGTCCACGCCGTGCTCGCGGGCGACCTCCACCGTGCGGTCGGTGGAGCCGTCGTCGACGATCAGCCACTCGACCGTGTTGAACCCGTCCACCTCGCGGGGCAGGTCGCCCAGCGTGACGGGGAGCGTCTCCGCCTCGTTCAGGCACGGGATCTGGATGATCAGCTTCATGGCGCGGCTAAGACGGTACCGGCTCGTCATCCTTGTTCGCTCGTGGAAGGCATGACCCTCACCCGGCGGCCCGCGCTCTCACGCGCCCGGTCGCTCGACGCCGACGCGGTCGCACGCGGGCTGTTCGCGCTGCTCTGCCTCGGCTTCGCGGTCGGGTTCTTCGTCTATCCCACCTACCCCAACTACGACTCCTACTACTCGCTGCTGTGGGGGCGCGAGGTGCTCGACCTCCAGGCCCCGGTGTTCGAGGGCTTCCGGGTGCCGACCGAGCACCCGCTCGCGATCGCCGCGGGCGCGGTGCTGGCGCTGTTCGGCGAGGTGGGGGACCGGATGTGGGTGGCGCTGACGTTCGCCACGTACCTGTGGCTCGTGTGGGGCGTCTACAAGCTCGGCCGGGTCGCCTTCACGCCGCTGGTCGGCGCCGTCGCCGCCGCGCTGCTGCTCACCCGGTTCGACTTCGCGTTCCTGGCCGCCCGCGGCTACATCGACGTGCCGTACATGGCGCTCGTGGTGTGGGCGGCGGTGCTCGAGGCCCAGCGCCCGCGGCGTCCTGCCTCGCTTCGCTCGTCACCGGCGGCGGCTTCGCCTTCGCCTCGGCCCGTCTTCCTCCTGCTGGCCGCCGCCGGGATGCTGCGGCCCGAGGGCTGGGTGCTCGCCGGCCTGTACTGGCTGTGGATGGCGTGGCGGGCGACCTGGCGCGAGCGGGCGGTCTACGCGGGCTTCGCGGCGATCGGGCCGCTCGTGTGGACGGCGGTCGACCTCGCGGTCACCGGCAACCCGCTGTTCTCGCTGCTGTACACGAGCGGGTCGGCCGAGGACCTGGGGCGCCAGCGCCCGCTGTCGGAGCTGCCGGCCGCGATCCCCGGGTTCTTCTCGAACATCGTCAAGCTGCCGGTGCTGATCGCCGCCGTCGCCGGGCTCGGGATCGCGCTCGCCCTCGCGCCCCGGCGGATGGTGATGCCGTTCGTGCTGCTGGCCACCGGCGTCGGCACGTTCGTGCTGATCGGGGTCGCCGGCGCGTCGGTGATCGAGCGCTACCTCGCCGTCGCCTCGCTCGCGCTGCTGCTGTTCGCGGCCGTCTTCCTCGCGGGCTTCACGATGCTGCGGCCCGGGCGGCTGCGCACGTGGTGGATGGGCGGCGCGGCCGCGGTCGTCGTGTTCGGCGTGATCTTCACGCTCACCCAGGTGCGGCTGGACTACTTCGACAGCGAGCTGACCTTCCGCGGCGCGGCCCACGACGACCTGGCGGCGGTGCTGGAGTCCGAGGCGGTGCGGGAGGGCCTGCGCTGCGGGCCGCTCACCGTGCCCAACCACAAGCTCGTCCCGGACGCCCGCTGGATCCTCGACGCGCCGGTCGAGGCCGTGATCCCGCGCGCGGACCCGGACGTGCGCAAGCCGGACCGGGGCGTCGCGCTCGTGGTCACCAGCCGCTTCGCGATCTTCAAGCACGCCTGGAGCAACGAGACCGACTCGGCGCGGATCCAGTCCCCGCCCGCGGGCTTCGACCGCGTCGCGACGAGCGACTTCTACGCCGCCTATGCCCGTTGCTGAGGCTGCGCGCCCGGCGGCGCGGCCGCGTGCCGGGCGGCGCGTCCCGGCGTGGCCGCTGGCGATCGCGGCGCTGCTCGCGGGGGCGGTGGCGCTGCGCGTCTGGGGCGTCCAGCACGGGCTCCCGTACGTGTTCAACGCCGACGAGAACGCGCACTTCGTGCCGCGGGCGATCGGCATGTTCGGGCACACGTACAACCCCGGCTACTTCGTCAACCCGCCCGCGTTCACCTACCTGCTGCACGTCGCGTTCTGGGTGCGCTGGGGCGGGCGGGAGGCGGTCGGGGACGCGTTCGCGGCGGACCCGACGGCGGCGTTCACGATCGCGCGCGTGCTCGCAGGGGTGCTCGGCGCCGCCGCCGCCGGGCTGCTGGTGTGGGCCGGGGCGCGGCTGTTCGACCGGCGCGTGGGCCTGCTGGCCGGCGCGCTGCTGGCGGTCGCATTCCTGCCGGTCCACTACGGCCACCTGGCGCTCAACGACGTGCCGGCGCTCGCGCCGCTGTGCCTGTCGCTGGTCGGCGCCGCCGGCGTCTACCGGCACGGGCGGCTGCGGGACTACGCGCTGGCGGGCGGCGCGCTCGGGGTGGCGTGCGCGGTCAAGTACACGTCGGGGATCGTGCTCCTGTGCCTCCTCGCCGCCGCCGCCGTCGGGCCCGGCCGTCGCCTGAGCGGGCTCGCGCTCGCGGCCGTGCTGGCGCTGGCCGGGTTCCTGGTCGCCAATCCTTACGCGCTGTTCGACTGGGAGACGTTCCGCGCCGGCCTGGAGAAGCAGTCCGAGACGTCCGCGGACGGCGGCGGCAAGCTCGGGCTGGTGGGGGAGAGCGGTGTCCTGTACTACCTCGGCACGACGACGTGGGGGCTCGGATGGGTCCCCGCGGTGGCTGCGGCGGGCGGGGCCGTGTGGCTCGCGGCCAGGCGGTGGCCGCTCGCGCTGATCCTCGTTCCGGCGCCGGTCGTCTTCCTGCTCTTCATGGGCATGCAGGACCGCTTCTTCGCGCGCTGGCTGCTGCCGGTCTACCCGATGCTCGCGCTGCTCGCGGCGTGGGTGGTGGTCGAGGTCGCGGGCCGCCGGCGCTGGGCGCTCGCGCTCGGCGCCGTGGCGCTGTGCGCGCAGGGGCTGGTGTTCTCGATCCACAACGACACGGTGCTGGCGCGCGACGACACCCGCGAGCTGGCGCGCGAGTGGATGGTCGAGCACATCCCGGCCGGGACGAAGATCGTGGTCGAGCCGATCGCCCCCCACCAGTGGGCGTGGGACCCGGAGGGGCCGAACGACGCCACGGGCAGCGGGGCGCGCTGGAACAAGTGGCCGACCTCGAAGTCGCGCGGGCGCGTCGTCAAGCTCGAGGACTACGAGCGGACGCTGCGGCCCGGCCTGCTCGGCTCCTACGTGCGCGGCGGCTACTGCTGGCTGGTCCGCGGCTCGACGCAGTACGGCCGCGCGCTCGTCGAGCCGGAGGAGGTGCCGGGCGCGATCGCCTATTACGAGGCGCTGCGCGGCCGGGGCGAGCGGGTCTATCGGGTGAGCCCGCTGTCCGGCGGCGAACCGGTGGACGACTTCTCGTTCGACTTCTCGTTCAACGCCTATCCGCTGTCGTACGCACGGCCGGGGCCCGAGATCCAGATCTACCGGCTATGCGATCCTCCCACGCGGTGACCGCGCTGCTCCAGACCGACCACGTCCACCTCGCCCGCGCCATCGAGCTGGCGAAGGGCGGGCGGGGCCGGACGACGCCGAACCCGCTGGTCGGCGCGGTGGTGGTGCGCGACGGCGCGGTGATCGGCGAGGGCTTCCACACCGCCTACGGGGCGCCGCACGCCGAGCGAGAGGCGCTCGGGGCGTGCGGGGACGCGGATCCCCGCGGCGCCACGCTGTACGTCTCGCTGGAGCCGTGCTGCCACCACGGGCAGACGCCGCCGTGCACCGACGCGATCGCCGAGGCCGGCATCGCCCGCGTCGTCGTCGGCTCGGACGATCCCACGGAGAAGGCCGCCGGGCGCGGGCTCGGGATCCTGCGCGACGAGGGCATCGAGGTCGTCGTCGCCGGCGGCGAGTTGGCCGCGCGCGCCCGGCTGCTCAACCAGCCGTTCCGCAAGCACGCGCGCACCGGCCGGCCGTTCGTGCTGTTCAAGTCGGCCATGACGCTCGACGGCAAGGTCGCCACCCGCACGGGCGACTCCAAGTGGATCTCGGGCGAGGAGTCGCGCCGGATCGCGCACCGCTGGCGGGCCGACTACGACGCGGTCGCGGTCGGCATCGGCACCGCCCTGGCCGACGACCCGCTGCTGACCGCGCGCGTGGACGGCGACCACCGCCAGCCGCGCCGGATCGTGTTCGACTCCGAGGCGCGGCTGCCGCTCGACTCCCAGCTCGTGCGCGGCGCGGCCGAGGTCCCCCTGATGGTGGTGATCTCGCGCGCGGCGCCGCGGCTGGCGGTCGACGCGCTGGAGGTGGCCGGGGCGGAGGTGATCGTCGCCACCGGGCAGAACGAGCCGGCGCGCGTGCGCAGCGCGCTGGCGCAGATCGGCGCCGGCGGCGTCACCTCGATCCTGCTCGAGGGCGGCCCGCACCTGGCCGGCGCGTTCCTGGACGCGGGGGAGGTGGACGAGATCCGCCTGTTCGTCGCCCCGGTCGTGCTGGGCGGCTCCAACGCGCGCGACCCGCTGGAGGGGGAGGGCGTCGAGCGGATCGCCGAGGCCACGCGCGCGCTCACGCTCGAGTGCCGGAGCGTGGCCGACGACGTGCTGATCTCGGCGCGCATGAAGGAGTGGTGAACGTGTTCACCGGGCTGGTCCAGGACCTCGGGACGGTCACGGCGGTGGATGCCACGGACGACGGCGTACGGCTGACCGTGGCCACGAAGCTCGAGCTGGCCGTGGGCGACTCGGTGGCGGTCAACGGCGTCTGCCTGACCGCCACGGCGCTCGGGGACGGCGGCTTCCTCGCGGACGTGATGCAGGAGACGCTCCGGCGCTCCTCGCTCGCCGCGCTGGCGGAGGGCGGGCGCGTGAACCTCGAGCTGCCGCTGCGCGCGGCCGACCGGCTCGGCGGCCACTTCGTGCAGGGCCACGTCGACGGCGTGGGGACGATCTGGGACCTGCGCGAGGAGGGCTTCTCCCGCGTGGTCACGATCGGGGCTCCGCCGGAGCTGCTGCGCTACGTCGTGGAGAAGGGCTCGATCGCCGTCGACGGCGTGTCGCTCACCGTGTCCGGGCTCGGCGACGACTGGCTGCGGGTCTCGCTCATCCCTGAGACGCTCGAGCGGACGATCCTCGGCAACGCGAAGGTGGGCCGGCAGGTCAACCTCGAGGTGGACGTGCTCGCGAAGTACGTGGAGCGCCTGGCGCGATGAGCTTCGCCAGGATCGAGGAGGCGATCGAGGACGTCCGCGCGGGGCGGATGGTCGTGGTGTGCGACGACGAGGACCGCGAGAACGAGGGCGACCTCACGCTGGCGGCGCAGTTCGCGACGCCGGAGGCGATCAACTTCATGGCCAAGCACGGCCGCGGGCTGATCTGCCTGGCGCTGACACCGGACCGCTGCGAGGAGCTGGGGCTGGACCTGATGGCGGCCAAGAACGAGTCGCCGTTCGAGACCGCGTTCACCGTTTCGGTGGAGGCGCGCGAGGGCGTGACCACCGGCATCTCGGCGGCCGACCGCGCGCGCACGATCCAGGTGGCTATCGATCCGAAGTCGGCGCCGCGCGATCTCGTCCAGCCCGGCCACATCTTCCCGCTGAAGGCCAAGCCGGGCGGGGTGCTGGAGCGGACGGGGCAGACCGAGGCGGCGGTGGACCTGGCGCGGCTGGCCGGGCTCAACCCCGCGGGCGTGATCTGCGAGGTCATGAACGACGACGGCACGATGGCGCGGGTGCCGGACCTGGAGCGCTACTGCGCCGCGCACGGGCTGAAGATGATCACCGTCGCGGACCTGATCGCCTACCGGCGGCTGCACGACAAGCTGGTCGAGCGGGTCGTCACCACCCGGCTACCGACCGCGTTCGGGGAGTTCGACGTCGTCGGCTACCGCTCGCTGGTCGACGACAAGCACCACGTCGCGATGGTCAAGGGCGAGGTCGACGGGCATCCCGACGTGCTGGTGCGCGTGCACTCGGAGTGCCTGACCGGCGACGTGTTCCACTCGCTGCGCTGCGACTGCGGGGAGCAGCTCGAGTCGGCGCTGGCGATGATCGAGCGCGCCGGCAACGGCGTGCTGCTCTACCTCGCCCAGGAGGGCCGCGGGATCGGGCTGCTGAACAAGCTCAAGGCCTACAACCTCCAGGACCAGGGCCGCGACACGGTCGACGCGAACCTCGAGCTCGGGCTGCCGGTCGACCTGCGCGACTACGGCATCGGCGCCCAGATCCTCGTCGACCTCGGCCTGAGCTCGATCCGCATCCTCACCAACAACCCGAAGAAGATCCGCGGCCTGGAGGGCTATGGGCTCTCGGTCACCGAGCAGATCCCGATTGTGCACGCCGCCAACCCGCACAACGAGGCGTACCTGCGCGCCAAGCGCGAGCGGCTCGGGCACTCCCTGCACCACCAGGGCCTCGCGCTCGACGAGCAGATGGTCCACGAGGAGCACGTGCACGACCGCGAGGCCGGGCGCGGAGGATGACTCATCGCGGCCTCCGCAAGGCGAGCCCGGACGGCGAGCGGAGGCCCGCCGGATGACTCATCGCGGCCTCCGCAAGGCGAGCCCGGACGGCGAGCGGCGGCCCGCCGGATGACTCATCGCGGCCTCCGCAAGGCGAGCCCGGACGGCGAGCGGAGGCCCGCCGGATGACTCATCGCGGCCTCCACAAGGCGAGCCCGGACGGCGAGCGGAGGCCCGCCGGATGACTCATCGCGGCCTCCGCAAGGCGAGCCCGGACGGCGAGCGGAGGCCCGCATGAGCGAGCGGTACGCGATCGCGGTCGGCCGCTTCTACGGCGAGCTGGCCGAGCGGCTGGTGGCGGGCGCACAGCGCGCGTTCGCGGCCGCCGGGCACGACCCCGCCGACGTGTTCGACGTGCCGGGGGCGTTCGAGCTGCCGCTGGCGGCGCGGTACCTGGCCGAGAGCGGCCGGTACGCGGGGGTCGCCTGCCTCGGGGCGGTGATCCGCGGGGAGACCGACCACTACGACTACGTCTGCGCGGAGTCCGCCCGCGGGATCCAGGACGTCCAGCTGACCACCGGCGTCCCGTGCGCGTTCGGCGTCCTGACCGTGGACAACATGGACCAGGCGCTGGCCCGCACGGGCGGCGGAAAGCGCGACCAGGGAGAGCACGCCGCGCAGGCGGTCATGACCCTCGCGGCGATGCGCGCCGAACTTAAAGGGGTCAGACCCCTTGAGTCACCCCGACTCAAGGGGTCTGACCCCTTGGGTCGCCCAGACTGAAGGGGTCTGACCCCGTTTAGTTTCGATCGGCACGAATCCGGTGAGTTCACGCGCCATGCGCACGAAGCTCGTGGCCGGGGCGGTGGTGACCGTGTCGGCGGCTCTCCTCACCGCCCCCGCCCAGGCCGACGCCGCGTACTGGAAGGGCAAGACCGCGCAGGGGCGCATCGTGACCGTCCGCACCGGCGACGACGGGCTCGTGACGCGCGTGCGCGTCTTCTGGCGGTCGCGCTGCCGCAACAGCACGTTGCGGGGCGGCACTGCGTTCGTGCGCCCGATCGATCGCCTCGAGCCGCGCGCGTTCGAGGACGGCGGCACGTCCCGCGCCCGCGTGGAGGGCGGCATCCGGTCGCGCGACAACGCGTTCGTCCGCGGCAACATGGGCCGCCGCGACCGCTGGCGCGGCACGTTCCACATGCGGTCCGTGCTCCGGCGCGACGGCCGGGTCGTCGACCGCTGCCGGGTCAAGCGGATCCGCTGGTCTGCCCGCCGCGTTTCCTAAAGGGGACTGTCCCCTTTATGTTTCGGAGGGCCTCGCGGACCGCTGCGAGCGCGGGGCGGCGGTCGGCGCCGGAGCGGGCGGCGGTGAACACGGTTCGCGTCAGCGCCGCGTCCGCGATCGGGCGGACCGCGACGCCGGGGGCGTCTTGCGCCCGCGCGATCTCCGGCAGCAGCGTGACGGCGTGACCCTCGGCCACCAGCGCGAGGAGCATGCCGAGCTCGTTCGTGTGGTGGTGGATCGCCGGGTCGAACCCGCCGTGCTCGTTGCAGACGCGCCGCACGAGCTGGGCCATGCCGCCGCCCGGGTCGCCGGCCGCCCACACAGCGCCGGCGAACTGCGCGAGATCGATCGCGCCGCCCCCGCCGGCGGGATGAACGCGTGCGTCCTCGCGCACCTCCTCGCCGGCGGGATGATCGCCCGCGTCGTCGCCGCCCAGCGCCGGGTGCGTGGCCGGCAGGGCGAGCGCGACCGGCTCGGTGAACAGGTCCTCGCGGTCCAGGCCGGCCAGCCGCGGCCGCGGCGCGCCCGCCCACTCGTCCGCCAGCACCAGGTCGAGCGCGTGCGAGCGCAGCGCCTCGAGCGCCGGCTCGGGCTCCATCTCCACCAGGCGCACCTGCACGCCGGGGTGGGCATCGCGCAGCGCGCCCATGGCGGGCAGCAGGAGGTTCAGGCTGGCGGTCTGGAAGGAACCCACGCGGACGAGCCCCGCCACGGCGCCCGCGACGGCCGATGCCAGGTCGGCCTCCGCCCGCTCGACGCCCGCGAGCAGCTCCTCGGCGTGACCGGCCAGCACCAGCGCGGCATCCGTGAGCCGCACGCGGCGGCCCGCCGGCTCGAACAGCGGCGTGCCCGCCTCGCGCTGGAGCACCCCGAGCTGCTGGGAGACCGTCGAGGGGCTGTAGGAGAGCGCCTCGGCGACCGCGCTCACGGTGCCGCGGCGGTGGAGCTCGTGCAGGAGCCGCAGGCGCCGGAGGTCGAGCATCGTTCGACATCATCGCACGAACATGAGCGAGAACATCCGTTGCTCTCGGAAGGTACGCGGCCGATCATCCGGCCATGCGCGGAGCCCTCCTGTGCCTCGTCTCGGCCGCCGCGTTCGGGACGCTCGGCGTGTTCGGCAAGCTCGCCTCCGACGCGGGCGCGAGCGTCACCAGCACCCTGTTCGTCCGCTTCGCGCTCGCGGCCGCGATCTTCGCCCTGATCGTCCGGCTGACCGGCCGCGCCGCGGCACTCGCGCGCCTGCAGCGCCGCGCGGTGATCCTCGCGCTCGCGCTCGGCGCGGGCGGCTACAGCCTCCAGTCGGGCCTGTACTTCACGGCGATCGGCCGGCTCGACGTGTCGATGGTCTCGCTGCTCCTCTACACGTATCCGGCGTTCGTGACGCTGGCGGCGCTGGCGCTCGGCCGCGCCGCGCCGTCGCTGCGGATCGGCGCCGCGCTGACGGTCGCCTCGGCGGGCCTGGTGCTCGTGCTGCTCGCCGCGGGAACCGGGGCGTTCGACCTCGCGGGCGCGCTGCTCGCGATCGGCGCGTCGGTCACCTACACGGCCTACATCCTCGCCTCGGACCGGATGGTGGGATCGGTGGACCCGTTCGCGCTGGCCGCCCTCGTGCTGGCGGGCGCGACCGCGACCTTCGCCGTCACCGGCCTGGTCACCGGGTCGCTCGATCTCGCGCTCGCCGGCGAGGCGTGGCTGTGGCTGGCGCTGATGGCCGTCGTGAGCACGGTGGTCGCCGTGGCGTGCTTCTTCGCCGGCCTCCGCCGCGTGGGCCCGTCGGAGGCGGCCATCCTCTCGACCTTCGAGCCGCCGGTCACCGTCGCGCTCGCCTTCGTCGCTCTCGGCGAGCGCCTCACGCCGCTCCAGCTCGCCGGCGGCGCGCTCGTCCTCGCCGCGGTGATCGTGCTCCAGCTGCCCCGGCGTCAGGCCAGCCGGCGCGAGAGGACCGCGCGGTCGAGCCCCATCAGCGCCCGCACGCAGGCGGGGTCGAACTGCGTGCCCGCGCCGCGTGCGATCTCGGCGAGCGCGACGTCGAGCGACAGCGCCGCGCGGTAGGGCCGGTCGCTCGTCATCGCGTCGAGCGTGTCGACGACCGCGAAGATGCGCGCCCACAGCGGGATGCCCGCTCCCGCCAGCCCCGCCGGGTAGCCGGAGCCGTCCCAGCGCTCGTGGTGGTGGCGCACCACGTCCAGCGCGCGGTCGAGGAACGGGACCGCCTGCAGGATGCGCACGCCCTCGTCCGGATGGCAGCGGATCACCGCCATCTCGGTCGCGTCCAGGCTGCCCGGCTTGAGCAGGATCGCGTCCGGGACCGACAGCTTGCCGATGTCGTGCAGCATGAATCCGTACGCCATCTGCGGCGCGGCCGCGTCGTCCGGGCACACCGCGCGCGCCAGCAGCAGCCCGAGGTCGTGCACGCGGTGGATGTGCTCCCCGGTGTAGCCGTCCTTGGCCGTGACCGCGGCAGCCAGCGCCCGCACCGTCGCGAGGTAGCTCGCCTCCAGGGCGCGGGTGCGGCGCTGCTCGCGCAGGAAGCTCTCCCGCACGTCGCGCGCGTACGCCTCGAGCTGGCGCATGTCGATCCCGTTCGCCGACGGGCCGCGTGCGCCGAGCGCGACGCCGGTGACGGCGCCCGCCGCGTCCGCCAGC
>JBOGYU010000031.1:0-19086 GCA_050696935.1 Solirubrobacteraceae bacterium
ACTGGTACCTGTGCGGCGCCGATGAGGGCGCCGCGCTGCTCGGTGCCGGCGACGTGCTGGGCGCCCTCCGCGAGCGCGGCATACCCGGCGCGGTCGTCCGCCACGGCGGCCGCGGCGCGCTCGTCGCCTCCGGCTCCACGGTCCACGAGGTCACGCCGCGCCGCACCGAGGAGGTGGCCGACGAGATCGGCGCCGGCGACGCGTTCGCGGCCGGGTTCGCATACGGGCTGCTCCAGCGCTGGACCCCCGAGGCCTGCACCCACGCGGCGCATGTCATCGCCGCGACCGCGCTGCGCGGGACCGGCGACTGGGAGACGCTGCCGCGGCTCGACGAGGTCCGCCACCTCCTCGCCCGCTGACGCGCTGCGCAGCGCTCCTTGAAGGCCCCACTTCCGTCCGATCGCCGGTCGAGCGTCCGCGCGTCGACGCGCGTGAGGGAGGCCGGCAGGGCGACCGGGAGGGGTTGTCGATCGGGGCGGCGTCCGGATCACCTGGACGCCCCGGCGACGGTCAGCCGATGGCGGCGAGGAGTTCCTGGCAGGCCTGCTCGCAGCGGCGACAGGCCTCGGCGCAGATGCGAGCCGGATGCACTTGACCAGATCGGCGACGGACTGCTCGCTGAGGCAGTCGTCCGCGCACGCGCTGCAGGCCTGCGCGCACTCGTAACAGGCGTCGATGCAACGGGCGAGATCGATCACGCGCCGCCTGCCGTCACTCCAGGAAGACCTGAAGCCGGGCACGGGCAGAAGGGCCGGCGCGTGCCGGCGCAGCGACAATGCCGTGCGCAACCGATGCCGGCGCGAGCGCGATCAGCCGGGGAGCCCACGCAGTCTGGGTGCTCAGTCCCACCCGAGCCTTTTGATCCGGATCCGCTCGATGTGGTCCGGCCTGCGCATTCCCACCGCCTCGACGTGAGGTTCGATCCCGTGACCGAAGGCCCTGTGGGCGGCGGCGCTCTCCCAAGCGCTGACGATGACGATCCCGTCATCGCTCTTGCAGGCCGCGTAGAACGCCGGTTGCTGGTACTCGGCATCCTGCGCGTCGATCCAGAGCTGGCGCGCCCTCTCGAAGCGTTCGAGGAGGTCCTCGGGATCGCCGGCGAAGCGGATGATCACCGCGATCGGATCGGCCATTCGGTCCTCCTGGTCAGGGCGTCGCGCCGCCTTGGTGAAGCGTCGCGAAGCACGTTTGAAGCACCTGTGGGGGCGCCGCGTGGATGTCGTCGGGTGAGTCGACCTCGAACCCCTGATCAGCCATGCACCTGACGAACTCCGGCGGCAACGAGCCCGGATCGTCCGGCGATGGCGTCGTTTCGGTGGGAGCTTCGACGCCGTCACGAGGCGCCGGGTTCGTGGTCGTCTGGTTGTCGCCGCCGGCTACGGCGATGCCTGCGAGCACGATCGCGACGAGCACGACGAGCGCCAACGGGACCGCGATGACTGCCCGGGGACGTCTCATTTCGCCACCTCCTTGGCCGCCGGGCCCGCTGAGTCGGTGATCAGCCGGCCGTCGGCGAGGCGCAGGACGCGATCGGCGCGCTCGGCGATCCACTCGTCGTGGGTGACGAGCACCAGGGTGATCTCGAGCTCGCGGTGGAGGCGCGCGAGCAAGTCCATGACCATCTCGCCGTTGCGGGTGTCGAGGTTGCCGGTCGGCTCGTCGGCCAGGACCACGCGCGGCGAGCGGGCGAGCGCGCGCGCGATCGCCACGCGCTGCTGCTCGCCGCCGGACAGCTGGCTCGGCAGATGCTGGGCCCGCGGGCCCAGGCCGACGGCTTCCAGGTGCAGCTCGGCCGTCCGCTTCCGCTTCTGTCGCGACATCGCCAGCGGAGCGAGCGCGGCCTCGACGTTCTCGACGGCGGTGAGCGTCGGGATCAGGTTGAACTGCTGGAAGATGAAGCCCAGCGCCCGCAGCCGCAGCCCGGCCAGGGCGGAGTCGCCGAGCCGCTCCAGGCGCTGGCCCTCGAAGCGGATCGAGCCGCCGCTCGGCCGATCGAGCGCTCCCAGGAGCTGCAGGAGCGTCGTCTTGCCGGAGCCTGACGGCCCGAAGATGGCGACGAACTCTCCGCGTTTGATCGTCAGGGTGAGGGCGTCGAGGGCCCGCACCCGCGTCGCGTTCTCGCCGAAGGACCGGGTCGCGCCGTCGAGCTCGTAGCTCGGCGGGATGTCGTCGACGGGGCTCACGGTCGTCCTTCCCTCGGTCATTCCGCGCTCCTCAGCGCCTCGGCCGGCCGAAGGCGAGCGGCGCGCAGCCCTCCGGCGGCGCCCGCGAGCAGGCCGCCGACGATCGCGAGGCCGATCGCGAGCACCAGCAGACCCACGTCCACCGGCGCGCCGAGGACGACGTCGGTGCTGCCGGCGGTGACGCTTCCCTGCCCGAACGGACCGAAGCCGCCACTCGACTGCGACTCGACGGAGGCCTCCAGCGTGGGCGCGATCGCGTCGATGATCGCCGCGCCGGCGATCCCGAGCGCGGCCCCCAGGACCCCGCCGAGCGCGCCCTGCACGAGCGACTCCGCGGTGACCTGACGGACCACGAGGCGCTGGCGCCAGCCGAGCGCCTTCAGCGTGCCGAGTTCGCGGATCCGCTTCTGGACGCTCGAGAGCGTGAGGAGGGTGGCGATCAGGAACGCCGCCAGCAGGGCGACGATCGCCAGCGCCGTGCCGAGCTTCGAGGAGAGGTCCTCGGCGTCATCGAGCGAGCCGCTGACCCGGCCGGCGAGGTCGGCAGCCGTGACCACGTCCGCGCCCTCGAGCCGCCGCACGATTGCGTCCTCGAGGCCGGCCACCGCGTCGGCGGACTCGGCGCGGACCTGGACTCCATTGACCCGGCCCCCGCGGTCGGAGAGCGCCTGTAGCCGCCCCAGCTCGACGTAGACGTTGGAGGCATCCCCGCCCAGCGGGGCGCTGGCGAGGCCGACGACGTCGAACGTCGTGCCGGCGACCCGGGTCTCGTCGCCGACGCCGATGTCGTTCTGGCGCGCGAAGGCGAGGTCGACCACGGCCTCGCCGCGCGCCTGCTTGGGAGTGTCGGAGAAGTAGCGCCCCTGGGTGACCTGGTCGGGCGTGACCATCGCGAGGCCCGGCCTTCGCACGTCGACCCCGGACACGCTCGAGTTGTCGAGCTCGAAGCCGCCCGCGCCGCCGAATTCACCGCCATGGGCACGGGCCCCGATCGGCGGCGCGCCGCTCTCCGGCACCACGCCTTCGATGTGTGTGGCGTTCAGGGTGAGGCTCGCGGCGGCGGCCTCGGCGCCGTCGAGGGCTCGGATGTCCGCCACCTCCGAGCTGGGGAAGCTGAGCCTGGTCGAGAGGAACGAATCCTCCGAGAAGCGCTCCCCGGGCTCGCCGAGCTCGCCGAAGTTGAACTGCCGGTTGTGCTCCTCGTTCTCGCGCTGGAGCTGGCGCTGGTCCTCCTCCGAGAGCCGGCCGAATGGCCCGCCCGACTCGCCTTCGTCCGGCACGGCGACGGGACGACTCACCGAGAGGTCGGTGCCGACGCCGGTGAGCGGCTCCAGCACCTTGTCCTGGGCGTCGTCGAGCCCCTTGGAGAGGGCGCCGACGATCACCACGAGGCCCACCCCGACGGCGAGGCCGAGCGCGGTGAGCGCGGTGCGTCCCGGCCGTCGACGAAGCTCCGCGCCGAGGAACCGGATGTAGAACACGAAGCCCTCCTTCTCCCTAGATGACGTCGTGCCGGGCGGTGGCGAGCGCCCCCGCAACGCCCGCCGCGGCCGCGTAGAGGGCGAGCAGCACGAGGCCGACCGCCGGCGCGAGCAGCGTGTCGGGATCCTGTCCGGTGATCGCCGCCGCGGCCGCGCCGGGCGCGAACCGCCCGACGCCGGCGACGCCGGTGACGTCGCCGACCAGCAGGCCCTCGACGAACAGCAGCCACGCCGAGAGCGCGACCACGGTGGGCACCTGGTGGCGCAGGACGGCGCCGAGTCCCACGCCGATCGCCGCCCAGAGCGCCGCCGCGGGGCCGCTGCCCGCCAGCAGCAGCGCGTAGTCACCGCCGTCCAGCGGGACGTCGATCCCGCGCGCCCGAAGCGCCGCGGTGCCGGCTCCCGTCGCGAGCGCCGAGGCCGCGAGGCCGAACCCGGCCCCGATCAGCATGCTGGCCCAGACCTTTGCCGCGACGACGCGACCACGCCACGGGGTGACGAGGAACGTCGGCCGGATCGTCCCGTGGCGGATCTCGGTCGTGATCGACAGCGCGCCGAGGAGCGCGGCGAACAGCGCGCCGAGGAACTCCCCGCGCCCGAGCACCATCAGCTGCTCCGACGCGCCGTCGACGTGCTCGGCGGCGAGGCCAAAGCCGTGCAGCAGCACGGCGAACATGACGAGGCCGAGCATGGCGGCGAACAGGCCGACGCTTGTCCCGGTCGAGCGCTGCTTCAGCAGCTCGGAGCGAAGCTGGGCTCTCACGACACCAGCTCCAGGTAGGCGTCCTCGAGGGTCTGGCCGCGACGGGTGAGCTCGTCGAGCCGTGCGCTCGCGACGAGGCGGCCGCGGTCGATGATCACGACCAGGTCCACGGTCTGCGCGACCTCGGCGAGCAGATGGCTCGAGACCAGCACCGTTCCGCCGCGATCGGCGAACCCTCGCAGGAACGTGCGCAGCCAGTGGACCCCGGCGGGATCGAGGCCGTTCGCCGGCTCGTCGAGGACGAGCAGCTCGGGGTCGCCGAGCAGCGCCCCCGCCAGGCCGAGCCGCTGGCGCATCCCGAGCGAGTACGTCCGCAGGCGCTGCCCGGCCACGGCCCCGAGCTCGACCAGCTCCAGGACCTCCTCGACCCGGCTCCCTGCGATCTCCGCGGCCAGGGCGAGCGCACGGAGGTGATCGCGCCCAGAGCGGCCGGGATGGAAGTCGTTCGACTCGAGCACCGCGCCGACCCGGCGGATCGGCTGGTCGAGCCCCGCGTACCGGCGGCCGAAGACGAGCGCCTCGCCCGCGTCAGGCTCCGCAAGCCCGAGCAGCAGCCGCAATGTGGTCGTCTTCCCGGCGCCGTTCGGGCCCAGGAACCCCGTGACCGTGCCCGGCTCGATCGAGAACGTCAGCTGGTCGACGGCGACGAGCGCGCCGTAGCGCTTCGTCAGCCCCGTGACCGTGACGACCGAATCGCCGGCAGCGGAGTGCGCGGGCCGCCAGGCGTGCAGCCCGCGTCCGTCGCCGGTCATCCGGACCTCCGTCCCGACGGGACGCGCGCTTCAGGGTCCTGATCGCTCACGCCGTCGCGATCCGACCCGCTCACAGGGTTGCGGCCGGACTGCTTCCGCGCCGCGGCCCTGCGAGCCAGCGCGACCACTGCGGCGACCAGCGCGAAGGCCACGAGCACCAGCAAGGCGGGGCCGTGCATCTGCGGGCCGTGCTCCACCTGGGCGATCAGTTGCGCCGGATCCACGTTCGCCAAGCTACGTTCCCGGCCGCGACCGCGAAACGCCCCGCGGGGGGAACTTCGCCGTCCCCATCGCGTCCACACGGATCACCCGCGCGGGGGATTCCGGGCGCTGTTCGCGCGGCTAAGCTCGGCTGGCTGTGTCGTCAGCGGCCACGACGCACCGGCTCTTCGCGGCCCGGCCGAGATCGGGAGCGCTCCTCGACGTCGCGATCGCGGCCGCAGCGCTCACCGGCACGCTGGCACAGCTGTCCCGCGGCGGCGACGCCGGCCTGCCGCACGACCCGGGCGAGCTCGACTGGACAGCCGGGGTGCTGGCAGCGTGCTCGACCGTGCCGCTCGTCGCCTGGCGCCGCGCCCCGCGCGCCGTGTTCGCGGTCACCGGGTTGGCGGTAGTGCTTCTTGGCGGCCTCGGGCATTCGGTCGCGGTGCCGCTGGGCCCCACCGTCGCGCTCTACCTGCTCGCGGCGAGTCGCGACGACGACGATCCCTGGACGCGGCGCGGGATCGGCAGCATCGTCGCATTGTTCGCCGCGTACCTCCTCGCGAGCGCGGTCGGCGACGGCCGCTTCCCTGGGAGCGAGCTCCTGCACACGGGGCTCGCGTGGGCGGTCGCTTGGTTCGCCGGTGAGCGAACGCGCCTGCGGCGCGAGCACGTCGCCGAGCTGAGCGAGCGCACGCTGCGCGCCGAGCGCGAAGGAGAGCGCGAACGCCGCCTCGCGGTCGCCGAGGAGCGCGCCCGGATTGCCCGCGACCTCCACGATGCCGCCGGGCACGCGATCAACGTGATCGCGCTGCGGGCCGGCACCGCACGGATGCGGCAGGATCCCGAACGCTCCCAAGCGGCGCTGGAAGCGATCGAGGACCTGGCACGCAAGACGGTCGGCGAGATCGACCAGATCATCGGCACGCTTCGCGACCGCGGCTCCGCGAACGGAGCCGTGGATGCGCCGCCCGGACTTGCGTCGCTGGACACGCTCGTCGCACGCCACGCCGCCGCGGGGCTCGACGTCACGGTCGCGAGCGAGGGGCAGCCTCGGCGACTCGAGCGCGCCGTCGACCAGGCCGCATACCGAATCCTGCAAGAAGCGCTCACCAACGCCGGCCGGCACGGAACGGGAGCGGCTCGGGTCCAGCTGGCGTTCGGCGATGCGGCACTCGAGCTGACGATCACCAACACCGCGCCCGCCGACGGCGCGCCCAGGTCGAACGGCGGTCACGGGCTGATCGGCATGGGCGAGCGCGCGACCCTGCTCGGCGGTAGCCTCGACGCACGGCGCGCCAACGGGATGTTTCGCGTCCGCGCGCACCTGCCGTACGGAGGTCATGGGCGTTGACGCGGGTGCTGATCGCCGACGACGACGACCTCATGCGCGCGGGGCTCGTCGAGCTCCTCTCCGGCGATCCCTTGATCGAAGTCGTCGGTGAGGCAGCGAGCGGACGCGAAGCCGTCGAGCGAACACGCCGGCTCGCGCCCGACGTGGTTCTGATGGACGTCCGCATGCCGGATCTGGACGGCATCGAGGCGACGCGCGAACTGTCACTCGCCGCCGACCGCGCACGGGTCCTGATTCTCACCACCTTCGAGCAGGACGACTACATCTTCGGTGCCCTGCGCGCCGGCGCATCGGGCTTCCTACTCAAGCGCACGCGACCCGAGGAGCTGATCGCGGCAGTCCACACGATCGCCGCGGGGGACTCCCTGCTCTCCCCGTCGGTCACCCGCCGCGTCATCGACCGCGTGGCGCAACAGCCGACTCCTGAGTTCGCAGACCAGGACAAGCTCCGCGAGCTCACCCCACGCGAGCGCGACGTGCTCGAGCTGATCGCGCGGGGGCTCTCGAACCGCGAGATCGCCACCGAGCTCATGGTCGAGGAGTCCACGATCCGAACCCACGTCAAGCGGATCCTGATGAAGCTCGGCCTGCGCGACCGTGTGCAGGCCGTCATCTTTGCGTACGAAACGGCCATAACCCGTGCACGGCCGCCGCAGTCCTCGGCCCATGCGGCGCTCCGTGACCGCTGACCGTCCCCGCGTCGAGATTCACCAAGCGCTCGCCACACCAATCGCCGCAAACACCGCGATCACCCCCGCGGCAACCACCCCTGCGACCACCGCCACCTTGACTCAGAGCCGAAAAGCCAGCCGATCGAAGGCGACGGCCTCGAGCCCATAGGCCTATCAGGTCTCCTGCTCGCCCTCGGGGTCGACCGGGTCGTCCTCCTCGCCCTCCGTGCCCGGAATCGGGCGCAGCGCGCGGGCGAGCGCGCGGTAGGTGCGCCGCTCGCGGCGGGCCAGCCGGTCGAAGCGCCGCTCGAGCGAGTTGAGCGTCTCGAGCGTGTATCCGCGCCGCTTGGCCTTCGTGGCCGCGCGGCCCGCGAAGTCAGCGGTGTCGAGCAGCACCTCGTGGTAGGCGCTGGACTCGTCCGCGGCGCGCATCGGCGGCTCCATCCCGTAGTACCGCGCGGCGCCGTTGGCGACGACGCCGGCGAACTCGTCGAGGTACTTCGCCAGCGTGCCCTTGTCGGTCACGTCGGCGTTCCGGCGCACATATTTGACGTCCGCGAGCAGAAGGCCCACGAACTCGGCGAGCTGGGAGGCGAAGATCGGGGCGATGATCGCGTCGGCGGCCGCGTGACGCTGGCCGTCGCGCCCGCAGACGCGCAGGCCGGCCTCCTGCGCCGCGCGCTCGAGGCCGACCGCCTGGAGGCGCCACTCCTTGGCCGCCTTGACGACCTCGTCCTGCTTGCCGACCTCGCTCCACTTGCCGAGGTCGCTCAGCGGCTGCTCGAGCTCGTCGATCGCGTTCAGGACGGGCTTGACCTTGGCGGCGCCGCCCGGGGGCGTGCGCAGCCGCCGGATCTTCTCCGCCGCCCGCCGCAGATGCGCCGTGGCGCGGACGACGATCCGGTCGACGTCCACGCCATCGATCGGCTCGCCCCGGGCGACGATCGCCTTCTCGGCCTGCTCGCACGCGGCGTCGGCCTGCTGCTGCCAGCGAGCCATGGCGGCACGGCGCTCCTCCGCGGTCGGCCCGCTGTCCCCGCCGCAGCCGGCGGCGATCAGCGCGGCCGCGAGCGCCGCCGGGACGATCGGCTTCACGACTGCTGCTCCTCGGTCTCGGGCTCGGCGGGGTCGACGGGGATCGGGCGGGCTCCGACCATCTCCAGGAGGTTGCGCATGGCGCGGCGCTCGCTGCCGCCGACCCGTCGGAAGCGCTTGCGGACGGTGCGGGCCCAGCTCGGCGTGATCTCGCGCCCGCGCTCGACCTCGGCCGCCACGTCCGCCGTCAGCTCGCGGAAGTCCGCGAGCGCGCGGCCATAGTTCTCGGCTTCGTATTCGGCGCGGTCGGGTGGCTTCAGCTTGTCCCAGCGCTGGCGTGCTCTGGTCGCGAGGTCGTTGAGCCGGTCGTAGTACGCGAGCTGGTCCGGCGTCCGCGGCCGCGCGGGGTCGAGGCGGGTGAGCGCCCGCACCAGCCATTGCTCGAACGCGCTGACCTGCGTGGCGAAGATCGGCGCGACGATCGCCTGCGAGACCACGCCGCCGGCAGCGCCGCGCATGCACTCGTCGATCCCCGCGGCACGAGCCTTCTCCTGGACATGCTTGAGCGTCAGGAACTCGGACGCGAGGCGGCTCAACTCGGGCACGTCGATGGCCTCGGTGGCTCGCGTCAGCTGCTCGAGCATGGACTCGACCCGGTCGAGCTCCCGGAGCACCGGCCTGACCTTGGGCCGTGCGCCCTCGGGAACGCGCAGCCGCCGGATCGCGTCGATGGCGGCCGTCACGTCCGCGCTGGCGCGTACGGCGACGGCGTCGAGGTCCCGCAGGTCGACGGCCTCGCCGTGAGCGACGATCGATTGCTCGGCGTCGCGACAGATTGCGTCCGCGCGCTGTGCCCACCGCTTCAGCTCGGCCTTGCGCTCCGCCGCCGACGGCTCGTCCCCGCCGCCACAGCCGCCCGCGAGGGCCGAGGACGACGGCCAGGCCGCCCCGCCACCCGCTCGCTCCGTCACGCGCGCCCATGCCCCGTGTCGCATCGGATACCCGAGCGGGTTGCAACTGACACGGGACTGCCGGTCACCGTGACGACTTCGTGACGGAAGGAGGCCAAGTCGCCCCGCGACCGTGACAACTTCGTGACGGACCGCCGCGAGGCCGGTGATTCCGTCGGGACCCACTCATACGCTCCGGCGACCGTGGAACCCCGCCTCACCGTCACCCGGTACGAATACGCCGCCGCCGAGTGCCTGCGCGCCGCGCTCGGAGTGTCCCACGTGGTCGCCCAGGTGCTCGTGCGCCGGGGGCTGGGGGACGTCGATGCCGCGCGCGCGTTCCTCGCCGCCGCCGACGCCCACCCGCGAGAGGCATTCGGCGGCCTGCGGGAGGCCGCCGGCGCGATCCTCGGGCACGTCGGCCGCCGCTCGCGGATCACCGTGCACGGCGACTACGACGTCGACGGCGTGGCCGCGACGGCGGTGCTCGTACGCGCGCTGCGGACGCTGGGGGCGGACGTGGACTGGTACCTGCCGAGCCGGATCGACGACGGCTACGGGCTCGCCGCGGCCACGGTCGAGCGACTCGCCGCGCGCGGCACGGACCTGCTGGTGACCGTCGACTGCGCGATCACCGCGGTGGAGGAGGTCGCCGCCGCGCGGGCGGCGGGGCTCGACGTCGTGGTCACCGACCACCACGCGCCGCGGGCCGACGGCGCGCTGCCCGCCGCCCCGCTCGTGCACCCGCGGCTCGGCGGCTACCCGTGCCCGGACCTGTGCGCGGCGGCGGTCGCGCACAAGCTCGCGGGCGCGCTGCTGGCGGCGGCGGGGGAGGACCCGGCGCTCGCCGACGAGGACCTCGACCTCGTCGCCCTGGCCACGGTGGCCGACGTCGTCCCGCTGCTGGGGGAGAATCGGCGGCTCGTCCGCGAAGGCCTGCGCGCCCTGGCCGGTACGCGCAAGCCCGGCTTGCGGGCGCTGACGGAGGTCGCGCGGGTCGATCCGGGCCGCGTGGACGCGGCCGCGATCGGCTTCCGCCTCGGCCCGCGCATCAACGCCGCCGGCCGGCTGCATCGCGCCGACGCCGGCCTGGAGCTGCTCCTGACCGAGGATCCGGGGCGGGCGCGCGCGATCGCGGCGGAGCTCGACGCGGTGAACGCCGAGCGGCGCGACGTCGAGACGCGGATCCTGTTCGCCGCCGAGGCGCTGGTGGCCGAGCAGGGCCCCGCGCCGGCGTACGTGCTGGCGGCCGACGGCTGGCACCCGGGCGTGATCGGCATCGTCGCCGCCCGCATCGCCGAGCGCCGCCACCGCCCCACGGTGCTGATCGCGCTCGACGGAGAGGAGGGCACCGGCTCCGGCCGCTCGATCCCGGGGTTCGACCTGCTCGCCGGCCTCACCGCCGGCGCCCGCCACCTCGAGCGCTACGGCGGCCACCGCGCAGCCGCCGGGCTCACGATCGAGCGCCGTGCCGTCGACGCCTTCCGCGAGACCTTCACCGCGCACGCCGCGAGCGTCCTCACCGCGGACGACCTGGTGCCGGAGCTGCGGATCGACGCGATCGCCGCCGGCGACGCGCTCACGCTCGGCCTGGCGGAGGAGCTCGAGCGCCTCGGCCCCTTCGGCCAGGGCAACCCGCCGGTCTCGCTGCTCGTCCCGGCCGCCCACCTCGCCGACCCCCGCCCCCTCGGCGAGGGCCGCCACGTCGCCTTCACCCTCCACGCCGGCGGAGCCCGGTCCCGCTGCGTCCAGTTCGGAGCCGGCGCACGCCTGCCCGCCGCGCCCGACGAGCCGGTCGATGCCGCCGTCCGCCTGGAGGCCAACCGCTGGAACGGCGCCGTCGAGCCCCGCCTGGTCCTCCACCACGCCCGCCGAACGACGCACCCGCCGATAGACATCCTCGGAGAGCCACGCTTCCACGACGGAGTGACGGCGGAGCTCGAACGAGACCTCACGGCATGGAGTGCAGCGACGCCCGTCGCCGGGACGGCTGCGGACGCCGTCCCCAGCGCCACCGCACCGGCGAACGAAGACGAGAACGTCAACGACGCCCGCGGCACCGGCATCGCCGGCCTCCTCGCGGACCTCGTCGCGACCGGGGACCAGGTCCTCGCGATCGTCGCCCACGCGCCCCACCGGGCACGGGCGCTCACCGGCCGGGTCGGGGGCTTCGCCCTCTGCTCCTGGGCCGCGCTCGAGGACGCCCCCGAGCTCGCCGCCGGCTTCGCGCACCTGGTCGCCATCGACCCACCCGGCCACCCGGCGGCGCTCGAGCTGCTCCAACGTCCGTCCGCCGCCGCGCACACCCATCTGGCCTGGGGAGAGCCTGAGCTACGCTTTGCTCGACGAATACATGAGTGGGACTTCGCCCTGCGCGACCCGCTGGCGGCCCTCTACCGCGCACTGCGCGGATCGGGGGAGGCCCGCGGGGAGGCCTTCGAGTCGGTGCTTCGGGGCAAGGGGCCGCAACCGAGGTCGGCCGCGCTCGCGGGGCGCCTGGTGCGGGTCCTCTCCGAGATCGAGCTTGTGGTCCTCGACCGCGAAGGGCAGGCCCTCCGGGTCATCGAAGCGCCGGCGCGCACAGCGCTCGAGCGCTCGCCGGCCTTCCGGGCCTACCACCGGCGCCTCGAGGACGGAATCCGATACCTGACCAGCGACACGATTCGGCAAGCGGCCTGACCCCTCCCACGGGGGGCGACGCCGGCGCGTCCGTGCAAGCGCCCATCATCGAGGGTGACGCCGGCGCGTTCGTGCAGGCCCCCATCGCCGAGGGTGACGCCGGCGCGTTCGTGCAGGCCCCCATCGCCGAGGGTGACGCCGGCGCGTACGCGCACGCCCCCATCGCTGGTGGCGCCCCAGACGCCGACGGCTCGGTCGCCGTCGCCGGGCACGTCCCGATCGATCGTGCCGCCCCGCACGGCATCGGGACCGACGTCCCGCTCGACCTCACCGCCGTCGAGCGCGAGCTGCTCGCGGACCTGTTCGCGATCGTCGAGGAGCACGCCGACGAGGTGGCCGAGAAGGTCGACCGCGCCCGCGTCGTGCAGGCCTTCACCTTCTCCTGCGAGCACCACGCCGACCAGCGGCGCCGCTCCGGCGAGGACTTCATCGTGCACCCGGTCGGCGTGGCCAAGATCTGCGCTGGCATGCGCCTCGACACGGAGACGCTGTGCGCCGCCCTGCTGCACGACACGGTCGAGGACACGTCGGCGTCGCTCGACGAGGTGCGCGAGGTGTTCGGCGAGGAGGTGGCCGGCCTCGTCGACGGCGTCACCAAGCTCACCGGCATCACCTTCCAGTCGCGTGACGAGGCGCAGGCCGAGAACTACCGCAAGATGATGGTCGCGATGGCCACGGACATCCGGGTCATCCTCATCAAGCTCGCCGACCGCCTGCACAACATGCGCACGCTGGAGGCGCTCGCGAAGCAGAAGCAGATCGAGAAGGCCAAGGAGACGCTGGAGATCTACGCGCCCCTGGCCCACCGGCTCGGCATCCATGCCATCAAGTGGGAGCTGGAGGACCTCGCGTTCGCCGCCCTGCACCCGCGCAAGTACCAGGAGATCAAGGGCCTGGTCAACCAGCAGCGCGAGGAGCGCGAGCACTACGTCGCCCGGGCGGGCGGCTACCTCACCAAGGAGCTCGAGGCGCTCGGCATCCACGCCGAGATCTCGGGCCGCGCCAAGCACTTCTACTCGATCTACTCGAAGATGACCCGCAAGGGCCGCGAGTTCAACGAGATCTACGACCTCACGGCGATGCGGGTGATCGTCGACTCGGTGAAGGACTGCTACGGCGCGGTCGGCGTCATCCACTCGCTGTGGAAGCCGCTACCGGGGCGCTTCAAGGACATGATCGCCATGCCCAAGTTCAACATGTACCAGGCGCTCCACACGACGGTAATCGGGCCCGAGGGCAGGCCGCTGGAGATCCAGATCCGCACCGGCGAGATGCACGATACCGCCGAGTACGGCGTCGCCGCGCACTGGCGCTACAAGGAGGCCAAGGGCAAGGCCGGCGGCATCGACCCGTCCGACGTCAAGCTCAAGTGGCTCAAGTCACTGCTCGACTGGCAGGGCGACGAGGACGACCCGCGCGAGTTCACCGAGCAGCTGCGCGACGAGCTGATCGAGGACGAGGTCTACGTCTTCACGCCCAAGGGCGAGGTCAAGTCGCTCTCCGCCGGCGCCACGCCGCTCGACTTCGCGTACGAGATCCACACCGACGTCGGGCACCGCTGCGTCGGCGCCAAGGTCAACGGCAAGATCGTCCCGCTGCACTACGAGCTCGCGTCGGGCGACATCGTCGAGATCCTCACCGCCAAGCGCGAGCGCGGCCCGTCGCGGGACTGGCTCGCGCTCGTCAAGACCACGCGCGCCCGCAACAAGATCCGCGCCTGGTTCAAGGCCGAGTCGCGCGAGGACTCCGAGCACACCGGCCGCGAGCTGCTGCAGGAGCACCTCACCAAGGCCGGCCTGCCCGCCCAGCGGATCGTCGGCTCGCCGCTGCTCGCCGACGTGATTCGCGAGATGGGCTTCCGCAAGGCCGACGACTTCTACATCGCCCTCGGCGGGGCGAAGATCTCGCCGAAGGTCGTCGTCAACAAGATCCTCCAGCGCCTCAAGCAGGGCGAGTCCGCCGAGCAGGAGATGTCCGCGGCCGAGGATCTCCTCAAGCCGACGGTGCGCCGCAAGCCCGAGGCGCCGTCCTCGAAGTTCGGGATCAGCGTGGAGGGCGTGGACGACGTGCCGCTGCGCCTGGCCAAGTGCTGCCGCCCGGTGTCGGGCGACCCGATCGTCGGCTACGTCTCGCTGGGGCGCGGCATCACCATCCACCGCGAGGACTGCCCGAACGCCGTCGCCCTGCGCAAGGACCCCGAGCGCTTCGTCCCGGTCTCCTGGGACGGCGACAACGAGACGTCCTTCAAGGTCGAGATCCAGGTCGACGCGTGGGACCGCCACCGCCTGCTCGAGGATCTCTCGCGCACCTTCGCGGAGGGCGGCATCAACATCGTCGAGGCCTACTGCAGCGTCCAGCACCCGATGGTCAAGAACCGCTTCGTGATCGAGGTCGGCGACGCCCAGGCGCTGAAGATCGCCATCAACCGCCTGCGCGCGATCGACTCGGTGTTCGACGCCTACCGCGTCATCCCCAGCGGCGGCGGCTAGGAGATCACCCGCAGCGCGCCGGGCGCCACGGACAGCTCTGCGACCGTCTCGTCGCTCACGTGGTCGCCGTCGACCTGGAGCGGCACCGGCCGCCCGTCGACCGACCGGACCCTGACCTGGCGCGCTCCGGCGAACGCCCTGACGCCGCGGTGCTTCGCGATCCGGGCGGCGCCCGACAACGCGCGGAACGTGACCGTCGGCACGTCGTACGGCCGCGCGCGGGTGAGGACGACCCCCGCGAGGTCGCCGGAGTCCAGCCGCGCGCCCTCGACGAGGTTGACCGGACGCGACTTGAAGTACGTGTACGGCTCGCCGTTCTGGAAGAACGCACTCACGCCCCGCACCCGCTCGCCGCCGACCTCGACCTCCAGCCGCGGCGGGCCGACCACGTACCGGCGCAGGAACGTCACCACGGCGGCCTCGGTGTAGTACCAGGCGCCGAAGCGCGCCTTCAGGTGGGGATGCCGGTCCACGCGCTCTACCACGCTGGCGTCGAGCCCCATGCCGGCGGCGAAGGTGAACCAGCGGCCGTTCACGCGCCCGAGGTCGACCGCGCCCGGCTCCCAGCGGTCGGCGAGGCCGAGCAGGTGCTCCGTGGCGTCCACCACGTCATTCGGGATCCCGAGCATCTTGCAGAACACGTTGTTGGAGCCGCCCGGCAGGCAGGTCAGGGCCGTACGCGACCCGGCGAGCCCGTTGGCCGCCTCGTTCACCGTGCCGTCCCCGCCGAAGGCCACCACCACGTCGAAGTGCTCGGCCGCCGCGTCCCGGCACAGCTCGATCGCGTGGCCTCGCCGCTGGGTGTCGACCGCCTCGACGTCGTAGCGGCCCTGGAGCGCGTAGACGACGAGGTGCTTGAGCCGGTCGGACATCGTCGTCGCGTACGGGTTGACGATGACCAGCATCCGCTTGGACTGCGCCGGCCGCTCGAGCGCCGCGACCCGCTCCAGCAGCGCCTCGCCGGCGGCGGCCGTCACAGCCAGCCTCTGTGGCGGAAGTAGACGACCATGCCGGCGAGCAGCACGAGCATGCCCGCGAGTATGGCCCAGAACGCGCCGGTGTCGCGCTCGCCCGGCACGGCGACGTTCATCCCCCAGATGCTGGCGACGAGCGTCAGCGGCAGCACGATCACCGAGATCGCGGTCAGCAGGCGGAAGACCTCGTTGCTGCGGTGTGCTATCGCCGACTCGTTCGTGCTCTCCAGGCCCTCGACGACCTCCTTGTAGTTCTCGAGCATGTCCCACACGCGCTCGGATGCGTCGTTGATGTCCTCGAAGTAGATCTCCAGGTCGTCGGCGATGTAGCGCGCCTTGTTGCGCTCGAGGTCGGAGAACGCGGCGCGCTGCGGCCGGACGATCTTGCGGAAGTTGATGATCTCCTGCTTGACGTTGGAGAGGTCGCGCACCACGTCGGCGGAGTTGCCCTCGAAGATCTCCTCCTCGATCCGCTCGAGCTTGTTGCCCATCTTGCGCAGCATCGGGAACGACGCGTCCACGCAGTCGTCGACGATCTTGTAGAGCAGGTAGCCGGAGCCCTTGGAGAACACGGACTCGCGCAGCTCCTCGCTGGTGCGGCAGCGCTCGAACAGGTACTCGATCGGCTGCAGCGGTTCGTTGGGGAGCGTGATCAGGTAGTCGGGGCCGACGAACAGGTCGACCTCGGCGGCGTTCAGGCGGCCGACCAGCTTGTCGTAGCGCGGGAAGTGCAGGACGATGAACAGATAGTCGTCGTACTCGTCGACCTTCGGGCGCTGGTTGCGGGAGAGGACGTCCTCGTAGTCGAGCGGGTGGAAGTCGAACCGCTCGGCCAGCCACGCCTGGTCGGCCTGCCGCGGGCGCTCGATGTTGACCCAGCGCAGGCCGGGCGCCTCGACGATCTCGGCGCGCGGCTCGTCGTGCTCAGCCGCGCGGTCCGCTGCGGCGGAACGGGCCGACCGGCGTCCGAACGGTGAGCGCGGCAGGCTTGGCATGACTGAGCGGATCGTCGGTCGACGGCGGCATTCGTCACAGATTCTACGTGCGCGCCGGGATTCCGTCCGCTACCCTTCCGCCGCACATAGCAGTACGCATCCAGAGGGGTGGAGGGATTGGCCCTATGAAGCCCCGCCAACCATCTCGCCGGCAGGCGAGAAACGGTGGCAATTCCATCAGGCTCCAAGAAGACGGCCTGGGAGATGCGGCGCAGGGCACCTCCGGAGCCTCCGCCGCGAACCCGGGCGGAGAGGTCAGAACCAGATGCCGGCAGATGCCCTGAAGTGCAAGGAGTGCTCCACCACCTATCCGCTCGACGCGCGCTACGTCTGCGAGCGCTGCTTCGGCCCGCTGGAGGTCGCCTACCCGGCGGTCGCCGCCGAGCCCGCCGAGCTCAAGCGCCGCATCCAGGCGGGCCCGCACACGCTGTGGCGGTACGCCGACTTCCTGCCGCTCGAAGGCGCGCCGCGCTCGGCGCTGCCCACCGGCTGGACGCCGCTGGTGCGGGCCGACCGCCTCGCCGAGCGGCTCGGGCTGGGCGAGCTGTGGATCAAGAACGAGACGGCCAACCCGACGCACTCGTTCAAGGACCGCGTCGTCTCCGTCGCCCTCGCTCGTGCTCGCGAGCTGGGGTTCGAGACCGTGGCGTGTGCCTCCACCGGCAACCTCGCGAACGCGGTCGCCGCGCACGCCGCCGCGGCCGGGCTGCCGTCCTACGTCTTCATCCCGGCCGACCTCGAGCAGGAGAAGATCCTCGCGACCGGCGCCTACGGCACGACGATCGTCGCCGTGCACGGCAGCTACGACGACGTCAACCGGCTGTGCACCGAGCTGTCCGGCGACCGGCCGTGGGCGTTCGTGAACGTCAACGTGCGCCCCTACTACGCCGAGGGCTCAAAGACGCTCGCCTACGAGACAGCCGAGCAGCTCGGCTGGGAGCTGCCGGACCGTGTCGTCGCGCCGATCGCCTCCGGCTCGCTGTTCACCAAGGTCGCGCGCGGCTTCCAGGAGTTCATCGACGCCGGGCTGGTCGAGGGTGAGGTCCCGATCATGTGCGGCGCCCAGGCCGAGGGCTGCTCGCCGGTCGCGCAGGCGTTCGCCGCGGGGACCGACGTCTGCCGCCCGGTCAAGCCGGACACGATCGCCAAGTCGCTGGCGATCGGCAACCCGGCGGACGGGCCGTACGCCGTCGAGCTCGCGCGCGCCACCTGCGGCGCGATCGAGAGCGTGAGCGACGACGAGGTCCGCGCCGGCATCCGGCTGCTCGCCGAGACCACCGGGATCTTCACGGAGACCGCCGGCGGCGTCACCACCGCGGTGCTCGCCAAGCTCGCCGAGGCGGGCGCGATCAACCCGGACGAGCGCGTGGTCGCCTACATCACGGGCGACGGGCTGAAGACGCTCGACGCGGTGCGGGACTCGCTGTCGGTGACGGAGATCGCGCCGAGCGTGAGCGAGTTCGAGTCGGCGTTCGCGGCGGTGGCGTGATGGCGGTCACGATCAAGCTGCCGGCGCAGCTGCGCGCCGCCGCCGGCAACGCGACCGAGGCGCAGGTGGACGGCGCGACGGTGGGCGCCGCGCTCGACTCCCTGTACGCCCAGCACGGCGAGCTGCGCGAGCGGATCTCCGACGACGCCGGCGACCTGCGGCGGTTCGTGAACGTCTACCTCGGCGGCGAGGACATCCGCTTCCTCGACGGGCTCGACACGCCGGTGTCCGACGGCGACGAGCTGACGATCCTGCCGGCGGTGGCGGGCGGCTGAAGCACCAGGGCGAGCTCCGTGCGCGAGCGCACGCCGGCCGGCCGCCGCGCGCAGCTCCGCCCGTGCCAGCTCGGCCCATGCCACGGCGCCCAGCTCCTCGAACACCGCCAGCGCCGCGCGGAGGAGCCGTAGGCCCGGGTCCATCCACGCCGGCGGCACCACCGTCCGGGTTACGCTCAAATGGAAGCGCGCGAAGCGAGGCGGCGGGGGGCGAAGTCGTCCGCGCCGATCAGGTCCTGGTCGAGCGCCGGGACGAGGCAGGCGGCGAGCGCCTCCATGCTCTCGGCGACCGACCGCTCGTAGGCGGCCACGATCTCGTCCCGCCACTCGCTCTGGCGGCGGTCCAGCTCGGCCATGTCCGCGCGGGAATACGGCGCCTGGAGCCAGGTGTGGCAGTCCGGGCAGCGCAGGTCCACGAGCACGTCGTCGTCGCCCTCGGCCTCGCAGCGCAGCGGCTGGAGGAAGCTCGACCCGCAGCTGGGGCAGGCGGACAGCGCCATCTGCGGACGACCGTAGCCCCCGGGCCGGACAGAACCTAAAGGGGACTGTCCTCTTTATCTTGGGCGGCATGGATGTCGAGCGGCTCGCCAAGGGGCTCGCGATCAACGGGATGTCGTTCGGCGTCGGGCTGATCCTCGCTCCCGGCCTGTACGCCCGCACGTGGATCGGCTCGGCCGCGAGCGAGGACACCGCGAAGCTGCTGTCGCGGGCGCTCGGCGCGCGCGACCTCGTCCTCGGCACCGGCGGGCTGCTCGCGCTGCGCGACGGTGACGCCGAGCGGGCGCGCCGCTGGCT
>JBOGYU010000032.1:0-18926 GCA_050696935.1 Solirubrobacteraceae bacterium
GGCCTGCTCCTCGTCGTCGCCGCCGCAGGCGGCGAGCGCCAGCGCGGCGGCCGCGACGAGCGCGGCGAGCGTCCCGCCGCGCATGAGTCCCTCACAGGCCATAGGCCCCCCTTGCGTTGGATTCCAGCACCCGCTCGGCGTCGGCCGCGCTCAGCCGGGAGCGGAGCCCCAGCCCGGTCAGGTCGGCCATGTCGAACGGATAATCGGTGCCGAACACCACGCGCTCCGGTCCCACCAGGGAGAGCAGGAAGTCGAGCGGGCGCTCGTCGTAGATGACGGTGTCGAAGAGGAAGTGGTCCAGGTACTCGAACGGCGGCCTGGCGGCCACCGCCCGCACCTCCTCGCGCAGGCCGTAGGTGTGGTTGACGCGGCTCAGCTGGTAGGGCAGCGAGCCGCCGGCGTGCGCGAGCTGCACGAGCAGCCGCGGGTGGCGGTCCAGGACGCCGCCGAGGATCAGGCATGCCGCCGCGCGGTGGGTCTCCAGCGGGTTTCCGACGCTGTTGGAGAGGAAGTAGCGGTCCAGTCCGGGCGGGCGCCCGTCCCCCAGCATCGAGGTGTACGGGTGGATGAAGACCGGCATCTCCAGCTCGGCGGCGACCGCGAAGAACGGGTCGAGCTCCGGCGCGTCGAGCATCGTCGCGCCGACGCTGGCGCCGATCTCGACGCCTCGCAGGCCCAGCTCCCGGCGCGCCCGGCGCAGCTCCTGCGCCGCGTCCTCGGGCGCGTTGAGCGGCACCGTCGCCATCGCGTGTAGGCGCCCGCCGGACTCGCGTGCGAGCTGCGCTGCGGCGTCGTTGAGCAACCGCGAGACTTCGAGGCTCGTCGCGGGGTCGAGCTCATAGAAGAACAAGGGCGCGGCGACGGAGAGCAGCGACACGTCGATGCCCACCCGGTCCATCTCGCCGAGGATGGCCTCCGGGTCGTGGAAGTTCGGGGTGAGCGGGAACCGCGTCCCGGACGCGTAGACGAGCAGCGGCGGGCGGCCGTCCGCATCCTCGACGCGCACATCGGGGTGGTTGCCCTGGCGCAGGAACTCGACCAGCTCCAGCGGCAGGAAGTGGCTGTGCGCGTCGACGACTGTCACGAGCTTGTCATTGGTAGGACTAATGCCGCGCCTGCCGGAGGTCAACCGGCCGGGCGCGAGGAGGGGGGAATCCCGCGCAAGTGGGGGGTTTCCCGCCGACCGCCGGGGCGCGCCGTTGACACCGTCCCGGGCGCCGAGATAATCCGGGCTCTGGCCCGCATGGATCGCCTGACCGAACGCACCCAGGACGCCGCGGGCGCCGCCGCCGATCTCGGCGCGGTGATCGACGTCCGGGGGCTGGGCAAGACATACAGCACGCGGCGGGGATCCGTCGAGGCGGTCCGCGACGCGAGCTTCGACGTGCGCGACGGCGAGTTCGTCGCCCTCGTCGGCGCCAGCGGCTGCGGCAAGTCGACGATCCTGCACATCGCCGCCGGGCTCATCCCCAAGAGCACGGGCAGCGTGACCGTCGCCGGCGCGCCCGCCCGCTCGGGTCGCCGCGACGTCGGCATCATGCTCCAGCGGCCGGTGCTGCTCCCGTGGCGGAGCGTGCTCCAGAACGTGATGCTGCCCACGGAGGTGTTCCGGATCGATCGCGCGGAGGCGGAGCGCCGCGCCCGCGAGCTGCTCGCCCTCGTCGGGCTCGAGGGGTTCGAGGACAAGCACCCGTGGGAGCTCTCCGGGGGGATGCAGCAGCGCGCGAGCCTCGCGCGCGTGCTCGTATTCGAGCCGCAGATCCTGCTGATGGACGAGCCGTTCGCCGCGCTCGACGAGTTCACGCGCGAGCGGCTGAACGGCGAGCTCGCCCACCTGCACGAGACGCTCGGGCGCTCCGTCCTCTACGTCACCCACAACATCCAGGAGGCGGTGTTCCTCTCGGACCGGGTGGTGGTGATGAAGCCGCACCCCGGCGAGGTGCTCGACGTCGTCTCCATCGAGCTGCCGCGGCCGCGCTCGATCGCGATGCTCAACGAGCCGCGGACCGCCGAGCTGGTCGCCGACATCCGGCGGATGCTGTTCACCCCGAACGGAGCGGAGGAGCGCGATGGCCGATGACGCGATGACCTCGGCCCGGCCCGGCGCGCCCGAGTCGCTCGGCCGCCTCGCCCGGATGCGCGAGAGCGGGCGCGTGTCGGCGTTCGCCTGGCCCGCGGTGACGCTGCTCGCCCTGTTCGTGCTGTGGGAGCTCCTGGTTCAGACGGAGATCGTCAACCCGATCATCGTCCCGGCGGCGACCGACGTGGTCGACGCGCTGGTCCGGCTCGTGCAGGAGGACTTCTTCTGGGAGGGGACGTGGGTGACGCTGAAGGAGACCCTGGTCGGCTTCGTGATCGGCGTGAGCGGCGCGTGGGTGCTCGGCACGCTGATCGGCATCTCCAGGATCTTCCGGCTCGCCTTCTACCCGCTCGTGGTCGCGTTCCAGATCATGCCGCGGATCGCGCTGGCACCTCTGTTCCTGACGTGGTTCGGCTTCGGGATCACCTCGAAGATCGTGATGGCGGCCACCATCTGCTTCTTCCCGGTCCTGATCAACGTCGTGGTGGGGATGCAGACCGTCGACGAGGACGCGCGCGCGCTGATGCGCTCGTTTGGTGCCTCGCGCATCGAGGAGTACCGCAAGCTGACGCTGCCGTCGTCGCTGCCGGTCATCTTCGCCGGCATCAAGACCGCGATGACGCTGGCGCTGATCGGCGCGATCGTCGCGGAGTTCGTCGGCGGCTCGGAGGGCATGGGCGTGCTGATCAAGACGTTCAACTTCCAGCTCGACGTGGCGGAGGGCTTCGCCGTGATCGTCGCGCTCTCGATGATCGGGCTCGTCCTCTACGGCATCACCGAGCTGATCGAGAACAAGGTCGTCTTCTGGCGGGGGCACTGACGTGACGCGCGTCCCGCCGCTCGTGCAGGAGGAGATCGACGACCCCGCGATCACGGACGCGATGACCCGGCAGCGGGCGCAGCTCGGGCTGGTCCCGGAGAGCCTGCTCACGATGGCGCATCGCCCGCCGATCGCGGCGGCGTGGGCGCGGCTGGCGGGCGCCGTCACCGGCGAGGGGACGGTCGATCGCGGCCTCAAGCAGCTGGTCGCGTACGTCGCCAGCGCCACGCACGGCTGCCGCTACTGCCAGGCCCACACCGCGCACCGGGCGGAGGACCTCGGCGTCGAGCTCGAGAAGATCCAGTCGGCGTTCGAGTTCGAGACCGCGCCGCTGTTCAGCGACGCCGAGCGCGACGCGCTGCGGCTGGCGCGCGACGCCGCCCTGGTCCCGAACGAGGTCACCGACGAGCACTTCGAGCGGCTCCGCCGCTGGTTCTCGGACGAGCAGATCGTCGAGATCGTCGCGGTCGTCGCCATGTTCGGCTGGCTCAACCGGTGGAACGAGACGATGGCGACGACGCTCGAGGACCGCCCGCTGCGCTTCGCCACCGAGGCGCTGGCGCCGCGGACCGGCTGGAGCGCCGGCAAGCACCGCGTGGGCTACTAGTCGCCCGGCGGGTCCGGCGAACGTCAACCGCCGGCTTGTGGGGCGGCGGGCTCGGAGCTCGCATCGGGTCAGCGATCGGACCACGCGCCGGCTTCGACGCGCCGAGTGTCGACTTTGGCGGCCTATGCCCCACGAACTCGACACTCGATGCCGTCGCGGCCATCCGGCCCGCCTCCCCTACAAGCGGAAGTTCGTCCCGCCCTCTACGCGGAGACCGGCGCCGCGGCGCGGGCCCACAGCGCGATCACGTCGCCCAGCGCGACGACCTGCCCGAAGTACTTGTCGATGGTGCGCAGGCTGGCGTCGTGCTCGCCCTCGGAGAACGTGGCGCACCCGTCGCGGGGCACGACGACGTAGTAGTCGCGCAGGAACGCGCTACGAGCGGTCGTCTCCACGCACACGTTGGTGGCGACGCCGACCGGGATCACCGTGCGGATCCCGTTCGCCCGCAGGATCGTCTCCAGGTCGGTGTTCAGGAACGCGTCGAAGCGGTGCTTGGTCACGATCGGCTCGCCGGCGCGCGGCCGGACGTCGCCGTAGAAGTCGTTGCTCCACGAGTCGGGGGGACAGACCGGGCGCTCGGTGTAGCTGCCCTCCCGCCGCCGCTCCGCCTGCTCCAGCCACACGTCCGACAGGTACCAGTTCCGCTCCGTCGAGTAGACGTTCCGGACGAAGACCACGAGGGCGCCCGCCTGCCGGGCCGCCTCGAGCAGCTCGGGGAGCCGCTCAGCCAGCGCCTGCGGCGCGCTCACGTCCAGGCCCTCGCGGGCCATCGCGCCGTCGCTGGCGCAGAAGTCGTTGAGCATGTCCACCACGACCACGGCCGTGTGGCGAGGCGCGACCTTCCCCTCCAGGGTGCGCAGCACGATCGCCAAAGCGTAGTCCCGTCCCGCGGCGGGAAAACCCGTCGGGACGGAGGGGCTTTCCCCGATGCGCGGGCCCCGCCCGCGCCCTAGCGTCATTCCGGCGAGCGCCGGAATGAGCGACAGCCCCTCAGAGCCGATCTACGAGATGGCTCTCGACCGCGACGTCGAAGCCGACATGCGGGACGGCGTGAAGCTCCGGGTCGACGTCTACCGGCCCGACGCTCCCGGGGAGTTCCCGGCGCTGCTCTCCATGGACCCCTACTGCAAGGACATGGAGGACCTCGTGCACCTCGGCCGCGAGCTGGGGTGCATGAACGTCGAGTTCGCCGCCGTCGAGGCCGGTGACCACGAGTTCTGGGCGCGCAGGGGATACGCGCACGTGATCGCCGACGTGCGCGGCACCGGCAAGTCCGAGGGCAGCTACCACAACCTCACCTCGCCACAGGAGGCACGGGACGGCTACGACCTCGTGGAGTGGATCGCCGCGCAGCCGTGGTGCGACGGCAACGTCGGCATGATCGGCATCTCCTACCTGGCATTCGTCCAGTACCTCGTCGCCGCCGAGCGGCCGCCTCACCTGCGGGCGATCTTCCCCCAGGACGGCTGGGGCGACCTGTACCGGGACATCATGTACCACGGCGGCATCCCCGGGATCTTCTGCTTCGTGATGGACCAGATCATCCCGACCACGAACGGGATCCCCGTCTCCCGCGAGCTCTACGGCGAGGAGGAGATGCGCCGTCGCGCCGAGGAGCTCAAGCGCGACGTGGCGTCGAGCATCCCGCGCAACGCGACCGCGTACAAGGTGCTCTCGCTCCCCGACACGCACCCGATCGCCTTCGACATCGTCCTGCACCGCGAGGACGGGCCGTTCTACCGGGATCGCTCGCCGGCGGCCCACATGCACAGGATCGAGGTCCCGACCTACCTCGCGTCGGAGATGCACGCATACCCGGTGACCATGCACCTGCCGGGCGTCTCGTGGGGATGGGAGCGGATCCCGGCGCCGAAGAAGGTCGCCTTCCGCCCCTGCCGCGAGGGCGGGCTGGACCGGCCGTTCCATGAGCTCCACGACGAGATCCTGCGCTGGTACGACCACTGGCTGAAGGGGATCGACACCGGGATGATGGACGAGCCCGCGGTGAAGATCTGGGTCAGGGGAGCGGAGGGGTGGCGCTACGCCGACGAATGGCCGCTCACCAGCGCAGTCGACTGGAAGCGCCTGTACCTGCGCGAGGGCGGCCGGATGACCTGGGAGGCGCCGCCGGGCGGCACCGAGGAGCCCGACCGCATGGACTACGAGCCGCCGCTGCCGGTGGTGATCAACCCGACCCCGCTGAGCGACCCGCCGCCCTCCCTCGCATACGCGACGGAGCCGTTCGAGCACGACACCGACGTCATCGGCCCGCTCGCCGCCGACCTGCACGCCTCGCTGACGGGCGAGGACGGCGACTTCCTGGTCGCCGTCAAGGACGTCGACGCCGCCGGCGGCGAGTTCATCCTCACGCGCGGGTGGCTGCGGGCCTCGCACCGTGCGCTCGACGAGGAGCGGTCCAAGCCGTACAAGCCCTACCACCCGCACACGCGCCCGGAGCCCGTCGAGTCCGGTGAGGTCTTCGAGCTCGCGATCGAGATCCAGCCGATCGCGAACCGGTTCAAGGCCGGCCACCGGCTCGCGTTCGAGATCTGGCCCTGTGACCACCCCGTCCAGGAGTACTACGACTGGACCCAGTACTGGGGCGCCTGCCACCACATGCCCTACGGCAGGCCGGTCGGCTACGAGGTCCACCACTCGGCGGACCGCCCGTCGCACCTGCTCGTGCCCGTGGTCCGAGGTGAGCCCTGATGGCTCAATCGACGTCGAGCGGGCGCCCGTTGAGCGTCACCCGCGTGCGCGAGGCGATGTCCGGGTGCAGGGACTGGACGACGAAGCAGGCCCGCTCCGCGGCCCGCACGCAGTCACGGATCCGCTCGGGCGGCTCGCCGGAGGTGACGTGCAGGTCCGTCTCGAGATCCAGCCCCGCGCCCCTGCGGTCCCCGCGCAGCCAGGAGCCCTGGATCGAGAAGCGCATCGTCTGCTCGATCCGGACGCCGTCGAGATCCAGCTGGCGGACCTTCCCGAACTGGGAGACCTGGGTGAGCAGGCAGAACGCGACGGCGGCCGCGAGGTACGAGAGCGGCGTCGGCGCGCGCTCCTCGCCGCCGATGCCCTCCCCCTCGTCGGAGAAGATCTCGAAGCTGCTCCCCTTGGGCACGTCCTCGGCGACGAGGATGCGCTTGCGCTCGTTCTCGACGATCTCCCCGGTGAGCCGGACCGCGATCGGGTGCGTGCTGTCGGGGCGGACCGCCGGACCCGGCCGGTCGGCGGATGGCTGGACTTTCCTGACGATCTCGTCCATGGCTGGGCGAAGAGTACGAGGAGGAGGAGACCGTGTTCTCTGAGAGGTGGAAGGTGCCGGCCGTTCTCGTGACCCTGCTGGCGGCCCTGGCGCTGTCCCTGGCGGCGTGCGGGGGCGACGACGAGGAGGGCGGCGGCGCCGCGGCGCCCGGGACGGACGAGCCGCAGCGGCTGCGCATCGCGCTCGTGCCCGCCGCCACGCTGCTCCCGTCGATGGTCGCGATCGAGGAGGGGATCTTCGAGCGCAACGGGCTCGAGGTCGAGCACACGTTCGTGCAGAACCTCGCCACGCTCCCGGGAGCGATGGGCCGCCAGTTCGACCTCGGCGCCACGACCGCGCTGGACGTCATGAGGGCCCAGCGCGAGGGCATCGACGTCGTGCTCGCGTCCGCCGGCGCGAAGAACGGTCCCGGCGTCGAGATCGCCGGCGTGGTCACGAAGCCGGACTCGGGGATCGACACCGCCGCGGACCTCGAGGGCACGACGATGGGCGCGGTCGCGCCCGGCGGGGGCAACATCCACCCGTCGACGGTGTTCTGGATGCAGAAGGAGGGGGCGGACCCCGAGCAGGTGCGGTTCGTCGAGGTGCCGCACCCGAACCAGTTCGACCAGCTCGAGGCCGGCACGATCGACTCCGTCCAGGCGCTCGAGCCGTTCAAGGGCAGGATGAAGGGCGAGCTCGACGCCAAGGTGCTGGTCGACCCCATCAGGGTCGTGATGGAGGAGTCCGGCCTGGAGGAGATCCAGTTCCTCGACTACATGGCGGACGCCGAGTGGGCGCGGGAGAATACCGACATCATCGAGAAGTTCGTCAAGTCCCACCAGGAGGCGTCGCAGTTCATCGAGCAGAATGACGCGCGCGCGCGGGAGATCTTCCAGAAGCTCACCGAGGTCCCCCCGGAGGTGGCCGAGGCGATCCCGTTCCCGCTCTACGACACGACGCTCAGCGCCCAGGAGCTCGACGCGTGGGCGCAGGTGCTGGTCGAGCTCGGCCAGATGCCCGAGGGCTACGACGCGAACCCCGACGAGCTGGTCGTGACCTCCGAGGGCAACCTCGAGGAGTGAGGTGAGCTCCGGAGGCGCGTCCGCCTTCGACTGCGACGCGGTCTCGATCGCGTACGGCGCGGGCCGGCTGGACGGCGACGTCCCGCCGGTCCTCGCCGGCGTCAGCTTGAAGGTGACCAGCGGCGAGTTCCTGACGATCGTCGGCGGCTCCGGCGTCGGCAAGACCACGCTGCTGCGCGCGCTGGGCGGGCTCATCAAGCCCGCCGCGGGCACGATCAGGGTCCGCGGGGCGCCGGTCGACGGCCCGCCGGAGGACGTCCTGCTCGTCTTCCAGGACTACAGCAACAGCCTGCTCCCGTGGCGGACGGTCGAGGGCAACGTCGCGCTCGGGCTCGAGGCCCGGGAGGTGCCGCGCTCGCAGCGCTCCGAGCGGATCCGCGAGGCCCTGCGCATGGTCGGCCTGCACGAGGCCACGGGCAAGTTCCCGTGGCAGCTCTCGGGCGGGATGCAGCAGCGGCTCCAGCTCGCGCGGGCGCTGGCGCTGCGGCCGTCGTCGCTGCTGATGGACGAGCCCTTCGGCTCGCTCGACGCGATCACCAAGGCGGCGCTCCAGGACGAGCTCCAGCGGGTGCACGCGACCACCGGCACGACGATCGTCTTCATCACGCACGACGTCGAGGAGGCGGTCTACCTGGGCGACCGCGCGATCGTGCTCGCCGGCAGGCCCGCACGGATCGTGGAGGAGCTCCCGATCCGGCTGCCGCGGCCGAGGAACCAGCTCTCGACGCGCGAGTCGCCGCACTTCCTGGAGCTGCGGCACGCGCTCCACACGGCGATCCAGGGCGAGCGTGCGTAGGCTCGCCCGCCGCGTCAACGTGCCGGGCCTGCTCGTGTTCGCCGCGCTGCTCGGCGCCTGGGAGCTGGCGATCCGGACCGGGCTGCTCGAGCTGCGCTTCATGTCGCCGCCGAGCGAGATCGCCGTGGCGCTGTGGGAGCTCGTCGAGTCCGGGGAGCTGGCGAGCAACACCGGTCACACGCTGCGCTCGGTGCTGATCGGCTGGGGGATGGCCTCGGCGGGCGGCGTGCTGGTCGGCACGCTGCTCGGGCTGTGGCGCCCGGCGTGGGTGTTCAGCCTGGCGAGCATCGACTTCTCGCGCTCGCTGCCGTCGATCGCACTGGTCCCGCCGGCGATCCTGATCTTCGGCTTTTCGCTGAAGATGGAGCTGATGGTGATCGTCTACGCCGCGATCTGGCCGGTGATCGTCAACACGATCGGCGGCATCCGCCAGGTGCCCGGCGAGCTGCGCGACGTGGCGCGGACGTTCCGGCTCTCGCGGATCGGCGAGGCGTGGAAGATCGTGCTGCCGGCGGCGGCGCCGACGATCGTCGTGGGGCTGCGGCTGGCGATGGGGATCTCGCTGATCGTGGCGATCGTCGCGGAGATGATCGGCAACCCCGCGGGCCTGGGGTACGCGATGATCTTCCAGCAGCAGGCCGTCCAGCCCGACGCGATGTTCGCCTACATCCTCGCGATCGGGTTCCTCGGCGTGGCGCTGAACGCCGTGCTGGTGGCGCTGACGCGGCTGCTCAGGCCGGTGCAGGTGATCGAGGCGGCGGCCCGGTGAGCGCGGCGCTGCGCCAGATGCCGCCGGTCGTCGGGTTCCTCCCGCTGATCCTGCTGCTGGTGGGCTGGGAGCTCGCCGTCGACACGGGCGAGTCCCCGTTCTTCCCGCCGCCGACCGAGTGGCTCGCGGACCTGCGCGAGCAGCACGGCGACGCGCTGCTGTCGAACCTCGCGGCGACGCTCAGGACCGTCGTCGCGGGCATCGTCCTGGCCACGGTCGCCGGCGCCGTCGTAGGCATCGCGATCGGGGTGTCGCGGATCGCGCGGCGGTCGCTCAGCACCGTGCTGGAGTTCCTGCGCACGCTCCCGGCGCCCACGATCATCCCGATCGCCCTGCTCGCGTTCGGCCCCGGCGAGCGCCTCAAGGTGTTCGCCGTCGCGCTGACGACCGTGTGGCCGGTGCTGCTCAACACCGCGTCGGCCGCGGGCAGCATCCATCCGACACTCGTGGACATGACGCGGACGCTGCGGCTGAGCCGCCTGCAATACATGCGCAAGGTGGTGCTGCCCTCGACCGTCCCCAGCATCCTGCTCGGCGTGCGCGTGGCGCTGCCGATCGCGGTGATCATCGCGGTGCTGACCGAGATGATCGTCTCCACGCCGGGGATCGGGCGCGACCTGATCGCCGCCCAGCGCGACTACCGGGCGGCCGCCGCCTTCGGGCTGCTGTTCGTCCTCGGCGTCTTCGGCTACCTGCTCAACGCCGCGTTCGTGATCCTCGAGGGGCTCATCCTGCGGCGCTGGCCGATCCGCGACGACGCGGTGGGTTGAGGCCGGCCCCCAGCCGGTCCGCCATCCAGTCGGCCATCCGCGGCCGCACGATGTGGCCCATGTTGTGGCAGCAGTGGTCGCCGTCGCGCTCGAGCACGATCTCCAGCGGCGCCCCGGTGACGTGCCGCTCGAACTTCGCCAAGTGGTCCGTGGAGAAGATCACGTCGTGCCGGCCGTGGAGCACGTACACCGGGCAGCGGATGTCGCCTGCGACGGGCGCGAGGTCGAGCGCCTGCTGGAGGTACGCGCGGCCCTCGTCGCGGTCGGCGATACCGGTCACGTAGAGGAACCCGTCCTGCGTGTGCGGCGGCATCCGGTCGAACTCGCTCATGTCGAAGCACGCCCCCCAGCAGCAGCACGCGCGCACGCGCGGATCGTGGGCCGCCAGCTTCGGCGCGTAGTGGCCGCCGAGGCTGCGCCCGAGCACGCCGATCCGCGTGGCGTCGATCTCCGGCCGCCCGACCAGGTGGTCGACGACAGCAGAGCCGTATCGCTCGAAGTCCGGCCTGAGCTTGACGTCGAAGAACATCTCCCCCTGGCCGGGCCCGTCGAAGGCGAACGTCGCGAGCCCCCGGCGCAGGCACAGCGCCTCGAAGAGGGAGCTCTCCTCCTTCGTGCTCTCGAGCCCGCCGACGAGGATCGCGCACGGGTGCGGCCCCGCGCCCGCCGGCGGCAGCCGCAGGTAGCCCGGGATGACCGCGCCCTCGAACGGGAGCTCCACCCGCTCGGCGGGTGGATCGAGATACGGCGCGGCGTGGGCGTACAGCTCGGCCTTGCGGCGCTGGCCCGCCTCGCGCCTGGGCGGGTCGTGGAACCACATGAACTGCGCGTAGTGGGCGCTCAGCGAGGCGTGCCAGAGCCAGCGCCCGCCGGTCAGCGCACGACCGGCGTCCACCGCCTCGGTGCCGATCCGCTCGTAGTCGTCCGCCTTGGCCATCCAGAAGTCGAACCAGCCGACCTCGTCCCCCGCCCCCGCGGCCGCCTCCGCCTGCTCGATGTCGGGGTACGGGATGCCGTCGGCCGTCATCCGGCCGCGGTTGAGGATCGCCTCGAAGCTCATGGCCGCGCCGCCCTGCGCACGAGCGCGCGCACGCGCTCGGGGTGCAGCGGCAGCTCGGTGACGAGCTCGGCGGAGCCGAGCGCGTCGGCCACGGCGCCCGCGACGGCGGCGCCCACGGCCATGATGCCCGACTCCCCGGCGCCCTTGGCGCCGAGCGGGTTCGTCGGCGTCGGAGCGTCCTCGAAGATGTGCGTCCCCACGACCATCGGCACCTCCGTCGCCGTCGGAATCAGGTAGTCCATGAACGACGTCGACCGGGGCTGGCCGGCGTCGTCGTAGAGCAGTTCCTCGTACAGCGCGCCGCCCAGGCCCTGGGCGGCCCCGCCGACGATCTGGCCCTCGAGCAGCATCGGGTTCACGGCGCGGCCGGCCTCGAAGCCGACGAAGTAGCGGCGGATCGAGACGGCCCCGGTCTCGGGGTCGACCTCGGCCTGGCAGAGGGCCACCCCGTACGGGTAGTTCATGCCGCCGTCGACGTAGATCCGCCGCGCCCCCAGTCCCGGCTCCTCGCCGCGGCGCTCGCTGCTGACCGCGTCGCAGGCGGCGGCGATCTCCCCCAGCGCCAGCCCGCGGTCCGGCGATCCGGCGACGGACACCCGGCCGCCGTCGAGCACCATGTCGCCGGGAGCGGCCTCCAGCAGCTCGGCACCGATCCGCCGGGCCTTCTCGGCGGTCGCCTCGGCCGCGCGCAGGACCGCGCTGCCGCCGATCACCGTGCTCCGGCTCGACCACGAGCCGACGCCGTCGGGCACCAGGTCGGTGTCCCCGTGCAGGACCTCGATGCTCGCCGGCGCGACCCCGAGCCGCTCGCCGGCGATCTGCGCCATCACGGTCTCGATCCCCTGGCCGGACGACGCGCCGCCGATCAGGACCCGGACGCCGCCGTCGACGTCGACGTCCACGGCGGCGGTCTCGTAGACGCCGAGCCCGCTCTTGTCCATGAAGCAGGCGACCGAGCTGCCGACGAGCCGGCCGCCCGCGCGCGCGCTCTCGGCCTCGCGCCGCCAGCCGTCGAAGCCCGCGCTCTTCAGCGTCCCCTCCAGCAGCTCGTCGAAGCGGCCGGAGTTGAGCACGAACGGCTCCCCGCCCATCGTGAGGTCCGGCGCGTGCGGCAGGTCGTCCGCGGTCAGCAGGTTCCGCCGCCGCAGGTCCACCGGGTCCAGGCCGAGGCGCTCGGCCGCGATCGCGAGCAGCTGCTCGCGGGCGAACGTGTTCTCGAACCGTCCTGGCGCACGGTAGGGGCCCACCGGCGTCTTGTTCGTCATCACGACGTGGACGACGCCCTCGTACGCCGGGACCGCGTACGGCCAAGGCAGCATGCCGATGGTGATCTCCGAGACCACGATCCCGGTCGGCCGCACGTACGCGCCCTTGTTGTGCCACACCTCGTCGCGGAGGCCGCGCAGCCGCCCGTCGGCGTCGAAGGCGGCCGCGATCCGGTGCACCTGCTCGCGGGCGTGGTTGGTCGCGACCATGTGCTCGGCCCGGTCCTCGATCCACTTCACCGGCCGGCCCGTCAGACGGGCCAGGTAGGGGACGAGGAAGTCCTCGGGGAAGAAGTCCCCGCGCACACCGAAGTTGCCGCCGGCGTCGGTGCTCCGCATGTGGATGCGGTTGGTCGACATGCCGAGCAGCCGGGAGAGCACGCGCCGGTGGTAGTGCGTCACGAGCGCCGCTCCCCAGACGGTCAGCTCCGCCCGACCGAGCTCGTAGGCGGCCACGAGCCCGCGGGGCTCCAGCGGCACCCCGCTGTGCCGGCCGGTGCGCAGCTCGGCCTCCACTACGTGGGCGGCGTCGGCGAAGGCGCGCTCCACGTCCCCGAAGCGCTTCATGAGCCGCGCCGCCTCGTTGCCGCGCCCCTCCCACAGCTGCGGCGCTCCGGGAGCGAGCGCCGCGACCGGGTCGAGCACGACCGGGAGCGGCTCGAGGTCGGCCTCGACGAGCTGCGCGGCGTCCTCGGCGGCGTACGGGTCCTCGGCCACGACGACCGCGAGCGGGTCGCCGACGTAGCGCACCCTGTCCTGCGCGAGCACCGCCTGCAGGTACGGCTCGAGCTCGACGCCGAAGTCCAGGCGCAGCGGGATGCGCTCGACGCCCGCGACGTCCGCGCCCGTGAGCACGGCCCGCACGCCCGCGGCGGCGCGCGCCGCGCGGACGTCCACCGAGCGGACGGCGGCATGCGCCACGTCCGCTCTGACCACCCGCATGTGGAGCTGGCCGGGTAGCTCGACGTCGTCGACGAAGCGGCCCTGCCCCCGGAGCAGGCGGCCGTCCTCGAGCCGCGGCGTTCGCTGGCCCACCAACGGCACACCCGGTCCTTTCACGGTACTAGGGCATACGTCGTACGAATGGCCATGAAGCTACCAGATCATGGCGCGCGCGAAGGCGGGTAAACCCGACGCAGCCGGAGGAATCTTCCCGATGACACGCCCTCCGGGCGCACGGATACTGGCGCGAGTGAGCCGTCCGCCGATCCGGAGGAAGTGAAGCGCGTGCGAAAGCTGAAGGTCGCCGTCGACATCGGCGGCACGTTCACCGATCTGGTCGCCTACGACGACGCGTCGAGCGAGCTCCTGGCGGTCAAGTCCCCCTCGACGCCCCCGGATTTCATCGACGGCGTGATGAACGCGCTCGAGAAGGCCGGCATCCGTCCCGAGGAGGTCTCCAGCTTCAAGCACGGGTCGACGATCGCGACGAACGCGATCATCGAGCGCCGGGGCGCGAAGACGGGGCTGCTGACGACGCGCGGGTTCCGCGACGTGCTCGGCGCCGGCCGGGCCAACCGGCCCGACCTGTTCAACTCCAACTGGGACCCGTCCCCGCCGCTCGTGCCCCGCCGCCACGTGCTCGAGGTCACCGAGCGGATCGACTACGAGGGCACGGTGCTGACCGCGCTCGTCGAGGACGACGTCCGCGTGGCGGCGCGCAAGATCCGCGCCCGCGGGCTGAGCTCGATCGCCGTCGCGTACCTGAACTCGTTCATGAACCAGTCGCACGAGCGCCGGACGAAGCAGATCCTGCTCGAGGAGCTCGACGGCGTCGACGTCTGCACGTCGTCGGAGATCCTGCCCGAGATCCGCGAGTTCGAGCGGACGTCGACGGTCGCCGCCAACGCCTACCTGATGCCGGTGATCGAGGGGTACATCGACAGCCTGCTGAAGGCGCTCACGGCCTGGGGCTACCACGGCGAGGTCTACGTCACGCACTCGGGCGGCGGCGTCATCACCGCGCGCGCCGCGCGCGCCGTCCCCGCCCGCATCTGCCACTCGGGCCCGGCCGGCGGCGTGGTCGGCGGCCTGATGGTCGGCAAGCTGGCGGGGTTCGACAACGTGATCACCTTCGACATGGGCGGCACGAGCGCCGACCTGTCGCTCGTCGAGGACGGCAAGCCGTCGATCGCCTCCGAGTGGCGCGTCGACTGGAACATCCCGATCCTCTTCCCCGCGGTCGACCTCGTCGCGATCGGCGCCGGCGGCGGCACGATCGCGTGGGTCGACGCCGGCGGCTCGCTGCGCGTCGGCCCGCGCAGCGCCGGCGCCGACCCCGGCCCCGCCTGCCTCGGGAAGGGCAACGAGGAGCCGACCATCACCGACGCGCACGTGTACCTCGGCCGGCTCGACCCGCAGCGGTTCCTCGGCGGCGAGGTGGAGCTGCGGCCCGAGCTGGCCGAGGCGGCGGTCGAGCGCCTCGCGTCCAAGCTCGGCCTCTCGGCCCCGGAGACCGCCGGCGGCATCATCCGGATCGCCAACGCGAGCATGACCGCGGCGACGCACCTGATCTCCGTCGAGCGTGGCTACGACCCGCGCGAGTTCGCGTTCGTCTCGGGCGGTGGCGCCGGCGGCCTGCACGCTGTCGCCATCGCCCGCGAGCTGGGCATCCCGAGCGTCGTCGTGCCGCCGAAGCCCGGCGTCACGTCCGCGCTCGGGATCCTGCAGGTGGACCTGCGCCACGACTTCCTGGCGCCGGTGCTCCAGCAGACGCGGCACATCGAGCCCGCCGCGCTCGCGGCGCAGCTCGCCGAGCTGGAGGCGGAGGCGCGGCAAGTCCTCGACGCCGAGTCGATCTCCGCGGACCGGCAGGTCGTCGAGCTGTCGCTCGACGTCCGCTACTACGGCCAGACGCCGTACATGAACCTGCGGCTGCCGGAGCCGCCGGCGGACGTCGCGGCGCTCGAGGCGCTCGCCGTGCGCTACCGCGAGGAGTACGAGCGCGAGTTCGGCTACCGGCTGCCCGAGGACATGGCGGCGATCGAGGTCGTCAACGCGCGCGCGGCGGCGATCGGCCTGGCCGACAGCGTGGAGCTGCAGACGTACGAGGCCACCGGCGCCGACGGGGCGGCCGTCCCCCCGCGCCGCCCGGTCTTCTTCGAGGACCTGGCCGACTTCGTCGACACGCCGATCTACGACCGCACACTGCTCGAGCCCGGCGGCCTGATCGAGGGGCCGGCGGTGCTCGAGCAGGCCGACACCACCGTGCTCGTGCCCCCGGGCGCGCGCGCGCGCGTGGACTCCTACCTCAACCTCGTGATCGACACCAACGGAGCGTGAGCAGCATGGCCAGCATCACCCGCACGGCGCCGTCGCTGCGCCTGGACCCGATCACCTTCGAGGTCCTGCGCAACGCCTTCAAGTCGATCTGCAACCAGTGCAGCGCCCTGATCGAGCGCGTCTCGTACGCGCCGACGATCACCGAGGGCCACGACTACTCGGTCTCGATCCTCACGCCGGACGGCCGGCTCGTCTCGCACGGCCAGCGCGACCAGGCGCCGCACATGGGGACGTTCGAGTCCTCCATCCAGCATCTGGTCAAGGAGGTCCCGGAGTTCCGGCCCGGCGACGTCTACGTCTACAACGACCCCTACACGGGCGGCACGCACCAGAACGACGTCAAGATCATGCGCCCCATCTTCTGGGGCGGCGAGGTGTTCGCGTTCGCGATCGCGCTCTGCCACTGGCCGGACGTGGGCGGGCCGATGCACGGCACCTTCAACCCGCAGGCGACGGAGTGCTACGCCGAGGGGCTGCGGATGCCGCCGCTCAAGCTCTACGAGGGCGACAAGCCGGTGAAGGCGATCTGGGACCTCATCGACATGAACATCCGCGTGCCGGAGGAGCGGGTCGCGGAGCGCCACGCCCAGCACCAGGCGGGCGTGCTCGCCGAGCGCCGGCTGCTCGAGTACATCGAGAAGTTCGGCGCCGACACGATCCGCGCCGCGTTCGAGGACACGATGGACCACTCCGAGCGGCTGTTCCGCGACTGGGTCCGGCGGATCCCGGACGGCGAGTACGAGTTCACCGACTACGGCGACCGCGACATCGGCCGCGAGGACCAGCCCACGATCAAAGTCCACTGCAAGATGACGATCGAGGACGACGACATCACGGTCGACTGGACCGAGTGCGGTCCGGCGCCGATCGCGTCGTGGGGCTTCGCGCGGCCGGCGCTGCAGTCGGCGGTGTACGACGGGACCATGCACTGCTTCCCCGAGCTGGCGCCGCTCAACCACGGCGTCGTGCGGGCGATCAACATCGTCTCCAAGCGGGGAACGTGCGTGGACGTGGAGGAGCCCACGCCGGTCACCGGCTACTGCTCCGGCGCCTACGAGAAGGTCGACGCGGTCACGATGGCCTGCTGGGGGCAGGCGCTGCAGCACGTCGATCCCCGGCGCGTCCACGCCGCCACGGTGAACCTGCAGAACTTCTGCACCGGCGGGATGCACCCGAAGACCGGGCAGCCGTTCGTCTCCTACATGTGGCTCGAGGGCGGCCAGGGCGCGCGGGCGTACGCCGACGGCAACTCGAACTACATGATGATCTTCATCGGCGGAGCGTCGAACCAGCCGAACGAGACGCTCGAGCGCTGGTACCCCATGTACTACACGGCGACCGAGGCGGTGGTGGACTCCTGCGGCGACGGCGAGTTCCGCGGCGGCTTCGGGCTGTCGCGGAGCTTCTCGGTGTGGGGAGACACCGAGCTGGTGGTGCTCGGCGACCGCGAGCGGATCGGGCCGTTCGGCCTGGCGGGCGGCACGAACGGCGGCCCGAACACGCTCGTGCTGAACCCGGGCGGGCCCGACGAGGAGAACCTCGGCATGTTCACCACGAAGGCCAAGCTGCGCAAGGACGACCGGCTGCACTTCGCCTCCAACGGGGGCGGCGGCTACGGCCTGCCCTGGGAGCGCAAGGTCGAGTCGGTGCTCGACGACGTCATCGACGGCCTGCTGTCGATCGACAAGGCGCGCCGCGTCTACGGCGTCGCGATCCGCGAGGTCGACGCCGACGCGCTCGTCTACGAGGTCGACGCCGACGAGACCGCACGGGCGCGCGAGGCGCTGGCCGCGGCCGACGAGCGGCCGCGGGGCACCGCGCCGTTCGAGGTCAACCCGATCGGCGAGCGGCTCTTCGCCACGCCGGACAAGCTCGGCACGCGCGCGCGATGAAGGAGTCGCTCAACCCGGAGGGCCTGGCCAAGCCGTTCGGGCCGTTCTGCCAGCTGACGGTCGCCCGTCCGGGCAGGGTCGTGCACCTGTCCGGCGCGGTCGCCTTCGACGCCGCCGGCAACGTCGTCGGCGAGGGCGACATCGTCGCGCAGACGCGGCAGGTGATGGAGAACCTGCGGATCGCGCTCGCGGCGGCGGGCGCCGACTTCTCGCACGTCGTCAAGATCACGAACTACGTGACCGACGCCGGCGAGTACCCGAAGATCGCCCCGGTGCGCCAGGAGTACCTGAATGAGCCGTTCCCGGCGAGCACGCTCGTCGAGGTCAAGAGCCTGATCTACCCGGAGCTGCTGATCGAGATCGAGGCCGTCGCCATCGTCCCCGACGACTGAGGCAGCCGCCGTGGACGGCCCAGCGATCATCACCGTCGCTCCCACGGGACCGCTGACCACGCGCGAGCAGCATCCCGGCGTGCCGCTGACGCCCACGGAGATCGGGGTCGCCGTCGCGGAGGCGGCCGAGGCGGGCGCCGCGGTCGCGCACGTCCACGCGCGCGACGAGAAGGGCCGGCCCACCGCCGAGCCGGCGGTCTACGCCGCGATCGTGTCCGAGATCCGGGCGCGCTGCGACATCGTCGTGCAGGCGTCCACCGGCGTCGGGCTGACCGTGACGTGCGACGAGCGCGTCGAGATCCTGTCGACCGGCCTCGTCGACGTCCCGATGGCCACGCTCAACCCCGCCTCGATGACGTTCGGGACGGGCACGTTCAGCAACCCGCCGTGGTTCGTGGAGGCGCTCGCGCGCCAGATGCTCAACCGCGAGATCCGGCCCGAGCTGGAGGTCTACGACCTCGGCCACGTCCCGCTGTGCCTGGACCTGGTCGAGCGGGGACTGATCGCCGAGCCGCTCCAGTTCAGCTTCGTCATGGGCGTGCGCGGCGGCATGCCCGGCGACCCCGGCCTGCTGCCCCTGCTGCGCGGGATGCTGCCGGAGGGCGCCGTGTGGCAGGCGATCGGCATCGGGCGCGCGCAGCTCCCGCTCTCGTTCGCCGCGCTCGCCCTCGGCGGCAACCTGCGTGTGGGCTTCGAGGACAACGTCTACTTCCGCAAGGGCGAGCTGGCGGAGTCGAACGCGCAGTTCGTGCGCCGGGCGGTCGACCTCGTGCACGCCGCGGGCCGCGAGGTGGCCACGCCCGACGACGTCCGGCGGCGCCTGGGCGTCCGATGAGCCGCGCGGGCGGCCGCGACCTGCTGGTC
>JBOGYU010000033.1:0-18896 GCA_050696935.1 Solirubrobacteraceae bacterium
CGCGGCCTGCTGGACGGCAACGGCGCCGTGCGCCAGCGGGCGGTGGCCGCCGAGCACGGCCTGCGCGGGCTCGTCGCCTGGCTGACCGACGCGTTCGTCTCCCGCCCGGGCTCGTCGCCCGGCTGACCGACTCGTTCGTCTCGCGCACGGGTAGGGAACCGCCGTGATCGCCCTGCCCGAGCCCCGAGGCGCCGTCACCGAGCTGCTCCTCGGCGCCCTGCCGCGGCCGGCGGTCCCGATCCCGGCGGCGGAGCCCGACGGCCCCGAGGACCTGCACCTGGCCCTGTACCTCTGCTACGAGCTGCACTACCGCGGCCTGCCGGGCGTGGACGAGCGGTGGGAGTGGGAGCCGTCCCTGCTCGCGCTGCGGGCCGGGCTCGAGCGCCGGTTCGAGGAGGAGCTGCGCCGGGACGTCCCGGTCCCGCGCGTGCCCGGGGACGGGACGATGGACCTCGCGCTGCGCGCGATCGCCGGCGCCGACGACGGGCCGTCGCTCTCGCGGCACCTGGAGCGCCGGGGGACGCTCGAGCAGTACCTGGAGTTCGTCGCGCACCGCTCGGCCTACCAGCTCAAGGAAGCCGACCCGCACTCGTGGGCCCTGCCGCGCCTGAGCGGGGGCCCGAAGGCCGCGATGGTCGAGATCCAGGCCGACGAGTACGGCGGCGGCGACGCCGACCGCATCCACGCCGCCCTATTCGCGCGCGCGATGGATGCGCTCGGACTCGACTCCCGCTACGGCGCCTACGTGGACGACCTGCCGGCCGTGACGCTCGCAACCGTCAACCTCATGTCGATGTTCGGGCTTCACCGGCGCCTGCGCGGCGCGATCGTCGGCCACCTCGCGCTGTTCGAGATGACCTCGTCGGTGCCGAACCGCCGCTATGCCAACGGCCTGCGCCGCCTCGGCTTCGGCGACGACGCCACGGCGTTCTACGACGAGCACGTGGTCGCCGACGCGGTGCACGAGAACGTCGCGGCGGTCGACCTCGCGGGCGGCCTGGCGAGCCAGGAGCCGGCGCTGGCGGCCGACATCCTGTGGGGCGCCGCCGCGCTCGTGGAGCTCGAGGCGCGGTTCGCGCGCCACCTGCTCGCCGCCTGGGAGGCCGGGCGCAGCTCGCTGCGCCGCGCTATCGCACCTCCAGCAGCCGCCGCAGGAACCGCCGCGTCTCCGGGTGCTCCGGCTCGCTGAAGATGCGGTCGGGGGCGCCGCGCTCGAGCAGCCGGCCCTCGTGCAGGAAGCACACCTCGTCGGCGAAGTCGCGCGCGAAGCCCATCTCGTGCGTGGCGATGAGCATGGTCATCCCGTCGGCCTTGAGGTCGCGGATCGCCGCCAGCACCTCGCCGACCAGCTCCGGGTCCAGCGCGCTCGTGACCTCGTCGAGCAGCAGCGCGCGCGGCTGGGTGGCGAGCGCACGCACGATCGCCACGCGCTGCTGCTGGCCGCCGGACAGCCGGTCGGGGTGCTCGTGCTCCCGGCCGGCGAGACCGAACCGCGCCAGCAGCTCGCGGCCGCGCTCGCGCGCCTGGTCGGCGGGCAGCCCGTGGGCGCGGACCGGGCCCAGCGCGACGTTCTCGAGCACCGACAGGGCCGGGAACAGGTTGAACGCCTGGAACACCAGGCCGAGCCGGCGCCGGATGGCGATCGGGTCCACCGACGGGTCCGTGATCACGTCGCCGTCGAGGAGGACGTCCCCGTCGTCGATCTCCTCCAGCAGGTCGATGCAGCGCAGCAGGGTCGACTTGCCCGAGCCCGACGCGCCGATCAGCGCGACCGCCTCGTGCTCGCGCACCTCGAGGTCGATCCCCCGCAGGACCTCGACGTCGAAGTCGAAGTCCTTGGGCCCCGGCGCGTAGGACGCGTTGAAGGCACGACGGTCCACTCGACCTCGGCGGGCTGGAAGCCGAGCTCGCGAGCGATCGCGTAGGCCACCGCGCTCTCGAAGCCCCTGCCGTTCGTGGGGTCGTCGTCCTCGAAGTAGGGCGAGAAGGCGGGCGAGTCGGTGGCGATCGTCAGCTGCCCCGGGGTCTTCAGCGCCAGGTCGGCCTTCTGGCACGACGGCCCCTGCGCGGCCTGCTCGGGCGGCGGCTCCGGCTCGTCCTCCCCGCAGGCGGCGAAGGCGAGGGCGGCGGCGAGGAGGAGGACGACGAGGCGGGGCACGCGCCGAACACATCCGACGGCGCGGCGTCAATGGGAGTCGTCGCGCCCCTCCTCGCGCCCGCTCGGAGCGCGGAAGCGCACCAGCTTGTGCGTGCCGTCGCAGAACGGCCGCAGGCGGGACCTGCCGCACCGGCACAGCGCGATCGTCTCGCGGCCCGTGGCGATCTCGTTGCCGTTCTGGTCGGCCAGGCGGACGGGCCCGCGCACGAGCAGCGGGCCGTCGCGGTACGGGGTGATCACGACGTCGTTCACGCCGGCACCTCGTCGAGCTCGAGGTCGACCGCCCTGACGGAGTCGAGGATCGACTCGGGGCGGCTCGCGCCGGGGATCGGGATCACGACTGGGCTCAGCGAAAGCAGCCAGGCGAGCGCGACCTGTTGCGGGGAGACGCCGAGCGCCGCGGCGGTGTCGCGCACGGCCTGGTGCCGGCCGGCGGCCTCGCCGGCCCTGGAGATGCCGCCGAGCGGCGACCACGGCAGGAAGGCGATCCCGCGCCGCTCGCACTCGGCGACCTCGCCCTTCTCCAGCGGCGACCGGAACTCGAGCGAGAGCTCGTTCTGGACGGCGACGACGTTCGCGATCGAGCACGCCTCCTCGATCTGCGCGGTTGACGCGTTGGAGATCCCGATCCAGCGCACCTTGCCGGCGTCCTGGAGCTCCTTCAGCGCGCCGATCGACTCCACATACGGGACGTCCGGGTCGGGCCTGTGGAACTGGTAGAGGTCGATCCGGTCGGTCTCGAGCGCGCGCAGCGACGCCTCGCAGGCCGCGCGCAGGTGCTCGGGCCGGCCGTCGAGGTGCCACTCCCCGCCCGAGCGCGTGTGGCCGCCCTTCGTGGCGACGATCACGCGTTCGCGCCGGCCGCGCAGCGCCTTCGCGATCAGGCGCTCGTTGTGGCCGACCTCGGTGTCGTCGATCGCGTAGGCGTCGGCGGTGTCGATCAGGTTCACGCCGGCGGCCAGCGCGGCATGGATCGTCCGGATCGAGCGCTCCTCGGGAGGCCGGCCGGACAGGGACATGGGCATCGCGCCGAGGCCGATCGGGAAGACGTCGGCGCCGGCCAGCTTGCGGTTCTGGGCCATGTCGGCTGCCTCTCCGGCGGGGCGGCGCCTCAAACCGCGTCAGCGCGGCTCCCACGCCGCGGGGTCGCGGGTGAGCGCGGCGACCCGGCGCGGCAGGCGGCCGCCGGCCAGGTCGGCGAGGGTGACCTCGTCCAGCACCGCCCGCAGGTTCGCGCGCACCGCGATCCAGACGCTCTGGAGCTGCGCCGCCGACCCGGTGTACTCGACGTTCTCGGGCCGTTCGCCCTGCACGTTGGCGAGCGGTCCCTCGACGGCCCGGATGACCTCGGCGAGCGTGACCTCCCCCGGCGGCCGGGCGAGCCAGTAGCCCCCCTCCGGCCCCCGCCGCGCCCGGACGATGCCGGCGCGCTTGAGCGCGAGCAGGATCTGCTCCAGGAACGGCACCGGGATCCCCTGCGCGGCGGCGATCGCCTCGCGCTTCATCGGCGCTTCGGGGTTCGACGCCAGCTCGGCGGCGGCGCGCAGCGCGTAGTCGACCTTCGCGGAGACCCGCATGGGCGGAACCTAGAGGTTCCGGCGGGCGCCGGCGAACGTCAACGGCGGGCATGTAGGGCGGCGGGTCCGGGTGCCGCGGTGGTCCCAAGATCGCGCGATTCCCAGGGTGTGTCCCGCTACTGGTCGTAGTGACCAGCAACGGGACACACCTTCCACCGACCGGTCTCGCGGGCCGACGCGGCACCCCGCTCCCTCCGCCCTACAAGCCAGCAGTTGACGTTCGCCGGGACCCGCGCTCACGCCTCCGAGAAGACGACGTCCGTAGCCGCCACGTCGTCCCGGATCCCCTTGTAGGACGGGTGGCGGAGGGTCCGGGCCTGGGTCCACTCCCCGTAGTCCACCGAGCACACGAGCTCGGGCTCGACGAACCGGGTCTCGCGCGGGGGCTGGCGCCCCGCGAACGGGCTGCTGTCCCGGGCCAGCGGCTCGAGCACCCGCCCCAGGCGGTCGAGCTCCGCCTCGCTGAACCCGGTGCCCACGCGCCCCGCGTAGCGAAGCGAGCCCTCGTCGTAGAACCCCACGACCAGCGCCCCCAGCCGCCCGCTCCGCCGCCCCTCCCCCGGCAGCCACCCGCCGATCACGACGTCGATCCGGCGGAAGTTCTTGACCTTCACCCACGTCGGGGAGCGCCGCCCGGGCGTGTAGGGGCAGTCCACGCGCTTGGCGATGATCCCCTCCAGCCCCTGCGCCCGCGACGCCTCGAGCAGCGCGGCCCCGTCGCCCACGTGGTGCGCCGGCGTCTGCCACGTCTTCCCGTTCAAGCCCAGCTCGAGCAGCCGCTCCCGCCGCTCCAGGTAGTTCGACCCGCACAGCGAGCGGCCGTCCAGCCACAGCAGGTCGAAGATGATGTACGCCACCGGGTCGCTGGCCGCCAGCCGCCGGACCGCGTGCTCCGACGTCAGGTGCATCCGCCGTTGCAACAGCTGGAAGCTCGGCCGGCCGCCCTCCCCGAAGGCCACCACCTCCCCGTCGAGCACCGCCTCGCGGCCCGCCAGCGCCCGTCCCAGCTCGCGCAGCTCCGGGTAGCGCGGCGTGATGTCGCGCCCGTTGCGGCTGGCCAGGCGCAGCCGGCCGCCCTCGGCGTAGCCGATCGCCCGCACCCCGTCCCACTTGATCTCGAACGCCCACCGCCCGTCGTCGGCCGGGAGCGGGCCGGTGCGGGCCAGCATCGGCTCGATCCGCTCCGGCATGGGCTCCCGGTCCGGGTCCTCCGGCGGTTCCATCCGGTGGATCATCCAGTCGTTGCCGCGGGTGCGGAACAGGACGTATCGGCCGCGCACGCGCTCGCCGTGGAAGGTGACCATCACCTCGTCCTCGCGGAACTTGTGCGTCTCGTACGTCCCGCGGTCCCAGATCTCCATCGTGCCCGCGCCGTACTGCCCCGCGGGGATCTCGCCGTGGAAGTCCAGGTACTCGAGCGGGTGGTCCTCCGTGCGCACCGCGAGGTGGTTGCGCCGGGGGTCCGGCGGGATGCCCTTCGGCACCGCCCACGAGGCCAGCGCGCCCTCGTGCTCCAGCCGCAGATCCCAGTGCAGGGAGCGTGCGCGGTGCTCCTGCACCACGAATCGCGGGGTTGGCGAGTCGCCCGGCTGGGCGGCGCCGGCCGCCGGCTCCGGCGTCGCCGAGAGGTCGCGCTTGGCGCGATAGGAATCGAGGTTGTCTGGCATCGGCTTGCGGGTATCACTCCGGGTCCGTTAGCCGGCCGGGCTTCCGGGTATCTTGCATGCCCGTATGGAAGCCAATCCCATCGTGCTCGACGACGCCGCCGGGGATGTCGTGGTCGTCGTCGTCGAAGGAGAGCACGACATCTACACCGCCCCCACGTTGCGCGAGCGGCTCGAAGAGGCCCTTGACCGTGGCGGGGGCATCGTCGTGGACCTTACGGCCGCGACGTTCGTCGACTCCTCCGTGCTCGGCGCGCTGCTGGACGCCCGCCGCCGCGCGCTCGAGGCCAACCAGGGCTTCGTCGTCTGCGTCGGCGACACGGTGGAGCCCGGCGTGCAGCGGATCCTCGACATCACGGGGCTCGTCCCGGTCTTGCCGGTGCTGCGCGGGCGCGACGAGGCCATCGAGGCGGCGAGGACGAACGGCGCAGGAGGATGACCGCCGCGCCCGAGGTGCTCCTCACCATGCCCGCGCGGCCCGAGGGCGTGGGGGTGGTGCGGCAGGCGCTGGCGGGCATGGCCGACGCGCTGGACTTCGAGGCCAGTGTGCTCGCCGACATGAAGATGGCCGTCACGGAGGCGTGCACCAATGTCGTCGTCCACGCCTACGACGCCGACGCCGGCATGCTCGAGGTGGAGATGAGCGCCGCCGACGACGGCCTGACGATCGTGGTGCGCGACCACGGGTCGGGCATCCAGCCGCGGCCGGCCCAGACGGAGCCCCCCGCGCTCGGCCTCGGCCTGCCGCTGATCGCCGCCCTCTCCGACGCCTTCGAGCTGCGCGGCAGCGCCGGGCGCGGGACCGAGGTGCGGATGACCTTCGCCTACGCGCGCGACAGCGATCCCGCCGACTCCAATCCCGTCACGGGCAGCCCCAGGGCCGACGGCCGGTGGGGCCCCGAGGAGGGCGCCCCCGCGGGCGGATGAGCCCGGGGGCGGCGACGTCAGGCCGCCTGCCGCAGCGCGTCCAGCTCGCGCATCCGCCCGAGCCGCCCCAGCGCCTTGGACTCGATCTGGCGCACGCGCTCGGGCGTGATGCCGAGACGGCGGCCGATCTCGCGCAGCGGGGTCGGCTCACCGCCGTCGATCCCGTAGCGCAGGGCGACCACCGTGCGCTCGCGCTCCGGCAGGTCCTGGAGCGCCCGCCGCAGCGCCTGCTCGCGCAGCGAGATGTGCACCACGTCCTCGGGCTCCGGCGCGTCGGTCGGCAGCAGGTCGCCGAAGGCCGCGTCGTCCTCCTCGCCGAGCGGCCGGTCGAGCGACGTGACGGTCCGCGCGGCGTCGCGCAGCGCGTTCAGCTCGTCCACCGTGATCTGCGCCGCGGCGGCGACCTCGGCATCGGTCGGCGAGCGGTCGAGCTTGAGCGCCAGCGCGTTCTCCGCCCGCGCGACCTTGCGCTGGCTGCGCACGAGGTTGATCGGCAGCTTGATCGTGCGCGCCTTCGCGTCCATGCCCCGCTCCACCGCCTGGCGGATCCACCACGTCGCGTAGGTGGAGAACCGGTAGCCGCGCCGCCAGTCGAACTTCTCGACCGCCCGGATGAGGCCGAGGATGCCCTCCTGGATGAGGTCGAGCAGCGTCAGCTCGGAGCCCTGGTACTTCTTGGCGATCGAGACCACCAGCCGCAGGTTCGCGTTGATCATGCGCTCCTTGGCGGCCAGGTCCCCGCGCTCGATCCGGCGCGCGAGGTCGATCTCCTCGTCGGGCGTCAGCAGCCGGTGGCGGCCGATCTCGTTGAGGAACAGCTGCAGCGTGTCGGTGGTCGCGCTGGCGAGCGCCGCGTCGTCCACCGGGGCCTCCGGGGCGGACTCCCGGCCGCAGTCGTCGCGCAGCGCGATGCCGCGGGCGGCGATCTGCTCGTAGAGGCTGCCGACATCGCCATCCCCGAGCTCGAGCGACTGGGCGAGCTCGTCGATCTCGCTCAGCTCCAGGCAGCCGTGCTCCTCGCCGCGGTCCATCAGCGCGGCGAGAGCGCCACCGAAGGCCTCGTCGCTGGCCGAGCTCATGTTTTCCAGTACGTCACCGGAACCCCGTACGGGTAAACGCTACGGCGTTTGGTGCCGGCCCGCCCACGGGAATCATTGTGGTGAGTCTCACCAGGAGAGGACCGAGGAATGTTCGAGCGCTTCAAGCGCGGGGGGGATCGCGGCGGCACGGCCGTCGCCGACAGGCCCGCCCCGCGCGGCAACGGCACCACCCCTGACCGCACGGCAGTCGACACCCGCACGCACGCGCCGCCGCGCGAGCAGCTGCGCGACGTACGCGCCCGCCAGCGAGAGGAGTTCGGGGGCATCAACTGGGGCGCGGCCTTCTTCGGCTGGCTCGTCGCCGTCGGCCTGGGCGCCATCCTCGTCGGCCTGCTGGCCGCCGCCGGCGCGGCCGTCGGGCTCACGGAGGTGACCGAGACCGAGGCCACCGGCACCAGCCGCGAGATCGGCATCGGCGGCGCGATCGCGCTGATCGTCGCGCTCGCGATCGCGTACTTCTTCGGCGGCTACGTCGCCGGCCGGATGTCGCGCTTCGACGGCGCGCGCCAGGGCCTCGGCGCGTGGGCGATCGGCTTGATCGTGACCATCGTGCTCGCCGTCGCGGGCGCGGTGCTGGGCTCCGAGTACAACGTGCTCGAGCAGCTCGACCTGCCGGCACTGCCGGTCGGCGAGAGCGAGCTCGCGACGGGCGGCGCGATCGCACTCGCGATCGTCGTGATCGGGACGCTCCTGGCCGCGATGGCGGGCGGCAAGGCGGGCGAGCGCTACCACCGCAAGGTGGACCGCATCGGCTACGGGGCGTGAGGAGGGTCGCCTTCCGGCGGCGTCTGGAAACGGGCGCCGCCGGGTAGGCGAATGCCCGTGACGGCGGTGACCGCTCGGATGGCACGACCCTCGGAGACGGTCCGTCTGCTGGAGGCGGACCCCGAGCTCGGCGCGCTCCTCAGCCCCGCCCGGCGGACGGAGGCCGAGCGCGAGCTGATGGTGCGCACGCACCGCCTCTCCGTCGGCCCGTGGGACGTCACGCGCCTGGCCGGCGCGAGCGGCGACCACGTCGGCCTGCTCGTGCTCGACGGCGTGCTGGCGCGCGAGCTCGTGGTGGCCGATCACGTGAGCGCCGAGCTGCTCGGCCCCGGCGACCTCGTGCGCCCGTGGCAGAGCTCGACCGCCACCGGCCTGCTGCCGGTGGAGGCCGTCTGGTCGGTGCTCTCCACCGTCACGCTGGCCGTGCTCGACCGGCGCTTCGCCGCCGAGGCGGCCCGCTACCCGGAGATCACCGCGGCGCTGTTCGACCGCCTCGGGGAGCGCTCCCTGCGGCTGGCCACGACGCAGGCCATCTCACAGCTCACCCGGGTCGACCGCCGGCTGAAGGCCCTCTTCTGGCACCTCGCCGAGCGGTGGGGCCGCGTCTCCGGCGAGGGCATGGTGGTGCCGCTCGCGCTCACCCATCGGATCCTCGGCCAGCTCGTCGGCGCGCGCCGGCCGACCGTCTCCACGGCGCTCAGCGAGCTCGCCGAGCGCGGGGAGCTCATCCGCCGGCCCGACGGCTCTTGGCTGCTGCGCGGCGACCCGCCGGACGCCCAGACGCTCGCCCGCCGCCCGACCGCGGCGGAGCTGCGCGGGCAGGACCTGATGCGCCCGTCGCGCCGGTTCGCCCGGGAGGGCGACGACGTGGATCCGGACCAGCTGATCGCCGCGATGGACCGCCTGCGCGAGGCGCTCGACCCGGACGAGCTCAGGGAGCTCCTCGAGCGCCGCCGGGGGGCCACTCCCTGAGCCGCAGCCGGCCGCCGGCGTGCCGCGCCAGCGGCGGCGTGTCGAATCCGGCCGAGCCGACGGGCAAGACCGACGATCTCACGCACCCGCCCGTCGGCGGCCGGCGCCGTCACCACGCTGGTCCCGACGTTCCCGGTGGCGCCCGTGACGACGATGCGCATATGCCCGCAGGCTGCCCGGGTACGAGGGTCCCCACCCCACTCGAAGGAGACCGGCGATGGCCACCATGCGAACCAGCTCGACGGGCATCCTGTCCGAGGCCAAGGCCCGGCAGCGCGACGAGCTGCTCGAGATGCTCACGAAGGCGTACTGGATGGAGATCGAGACGGTGATGAGCTACATCGCCAACTCCATCAATCCCGACGGCGTCCGGGCTCAGGAGATCGTCGAGTCCCTCCAGGAGGACATCCAGGAGGAGCTCGGGCACGCCCAGCGCTTCGCCGAGCGGATCAAGGAGCTCTACGGCGTCGTTCCGGGCTCGCTCGAGTTCACCGCCGAGCAGAGCTACCTCCAGCCGCCGGCGCACCAGACCGACATCGTGCACGTCATCAAGGGCGTGATCGAGGCCGAGACCGGCGCGATCGAGCACTACAACCGCATCATCGAGTTCACCGACGGGCTGGACTTCGTGACGCAGGACATGACGATCGAGATCCTCCACGACGAGGAGGGCCACCGGCGGCTGTTCGAGGGCTACCTGCGCGAGTACGAGGCGGAGGGCCTCGCGTAGACTTGGGATCGTGGGTGCCGAACCCGCGGTCCACCCCACGGGGCTCGAGGCGATCCTCGACGTCCTGCCCTCGCCACTGCTGCTGATCGAGCCGGGCACGGCGCGCGTGGTGTACGCCAACCGGGCCGCGCACCGGCTCGCCGGCGGCGAGTTCCCGACGGGCGTCGGCGCCTCGCGCTACCACGAGGTCTACCGCTGCTTCGACGAGGCCGGGCGGCGGATCGCCAACGAGGACATGCCGGGCGTGCGCGCCGCGCGCGGCGAGCGGTTCACGGGGTTGCAGATGGACTGGGAGACGCCGGGCGGGCTGCGCTCGCTCGTCGTCGCGGGCGACACGATCGCCCTGCCCGACGGCCGGTCGATGACGGTCGTGACATTCGAGGACGTCACGGAGCTGGTGGGCGCCCGGCGCCAGAACGAGCTGCTCGCCGACGCCAGCGCGCTGCTGGCGCGCTCGCTCGAGTACGGCGAGACGCTCGCGACCGTCGCGCGCCTGGCCGTCCCCGCGTACGCGGACTGGTGCTTCGTGGAGATGCTCCGGCCGGACGGGAGCATCGAGCGCGTGGTGATGGAGCACGCCGACCCGGCCAAGCGCGACTTCGTGGAGGAGTACGACCGTCGCTACCCGCTCGACCCGGACGCGCCGTTCGGCTCCGCGAAGGTGATCCGGACGGGCGAGCCGGACCTCATGTCCGAGATCCCGGACGGCTTCTGGGAGACGGTGGCGCAGGACCCCGAGCAGCTCCGGCTCCTGCGCGAGGTCGGCTTCGTGTCGTCCATGATCGTGCCGCTGCGCGTGCGCGGCGTGGTCATCGGCGACATCGCGATGGCCACCGCCGAGTCCGGCCGCCGCTATGGGAAGCGGGACCTGCGCACGGCGCAGGAGCTGGCGGACCGCTGCGCGCTCGCGCTCGACAACGCGCGCCTGTACACCGGGCTGCTGGAGGCGGACGAGGCCTCGCGCCGCTCGCGCGACGACCTGGAGGCGATCCTCGAAGGCGTGGCCGACGCCGTCACGGCGCAGACGCCGGACGGGCGCCTGGTGTATGCGAACGACGCCGCCGTGCGCCTGCTCGGCTTCACCAGCGCCCAGGAGCTGCTCGGGGCCGCTCCTTCGGACGTCCGCGAGCGGTTCGACATGCTCGACGACGACGGCTCCCCGCTGCCCCTGGAGCGCCTGCCCGGGCGGCGCGCGCTGGCCGGCGAGCGGCCGGAGCCGCTGACCGTCCGCTACCGCCACCACGCGAGCGCCGAGGACCGCTGGTCGCGCGTGCAGTCCACGCCGGTGTTCGACGAGCGCGGCGGCGTGCGGCTCGCCATCAACGTGATCGAGGACATCACCGAGATCAAGCGCGCGGAGCACGCCCACCGCTTCCTCTCCGAGGCCAGTCGCGTGCTCGCCGGCTCGCTGGACTACCAGGGGACGCTGCGGGCGGTGGCGCAGCTGGCCGTGCCGGAGGTGGCCGACTGGTGCGCGGTGGACCTGGCGGCGGGCGAGGGGATCGAGCGCGTCGCGATCGCCCACGTGAACCCGGACCGGGTGCGATTCGCGCGCGAGCTGCAGGAGCGCTACCCGCCCGACCCGAGCATGGACACCGGCGTCTACGGGGTCCTGCGCAGGGGGAAGTCCGAGCTGTACCCGGACATCCCCGAGGAGCTGCTCGAGCAGGCAGCGCAGGATGCCGAGCACCTCGAGCTGATCCGCTCGGTCGGCCTGAGGTCGGCGATGATCGTCCCGATGACGCTGCGCGACCGGGTGCTCGGCGCCGTCACCTTCGTCTCGGCGGAGTCCGGCCGGCGGTTCGACGAGCACGACCTCGCGCTGGCGGAGGACCTCGCGCTGCGCGCCGCCGCGGCAGTGGAGAACGCGCGGCTGTACGAGACGCGGTCGGCGATCGCCCACACGCTGCAGGCGTCGCTGCTCCCGCCGGTGCTGCCGGAGCTGCCCGGAATGGAGATCGGCGCGGCGTACCGGCCGGCGGGCGAGGGGTTCGAGGTCGGCGGGGACTTCTACGACGTCTTCAACACGGCAGAGGACCAGTGGTACGTGGTCGTCGGCGACGTCTGCGGCAAGGGCGCGGAGGCGGCGGCGGTGACGGCCTTGGCGCGCTACACGATCCGGGCCACGGCCGTGCGGCGGCGCTCGCCCAGCGCGATCCTGCGCTGGCTGAGCGACGCGATGATCCAGCAGAGCGACGGCAGCGGGCGCTTCTGCACGATCGCCTGCGCGCACCTGGACCTGAGCCGGACGCCGGCGCGCGTGACGGTCGCCTGCGGCGGGCACCCGCTGCCGCTGGTGATCCGCGACGGCGGGCCGACCGAGGAGATCGGCGTCCCCGGCACGCTGCTGGGGCTGGTGCCGAGCCCGGACCTCCAGGACCGCTCGACCGAGCTCGGGCCGGGCGACACGCTGGTGCTCTACACCGACGGGCTCAGCGAGGCGGCCGCGCCGAGGCGCGTGTGGTCGCCCGAGGAGCTGGCCGCGGTCGCGGGTGACGCGGCGGGACGCTCCGCGAGCGCCGTCGTCGACCACCTGATCGAGACGGCGATCGGGTCGCTGCGGGCGCCCCGCGACGACGTCGCGGTGCTGGCGCTGCGCGCGGCGTAGCCGCGCCCTCCTTGAGCCCGTCGGTCAGGTGCGGCGCTCGAGGTTCGCGACCTCCTCGGCCTTGCGGTCGGCCTTCTCCTGGTCGCGCGCCAGCTCTTCCTTCGCGCGGCCCTTGCGCTCCTCCTGGCGGCCCTTTCGGCGCAGCGACGGGTCGTCGGCGAGCTCGCCCGCGGCCTTCTTGAAACGTCCGGTGATCTTGTCGGTGATGCCCATGCGGCTGGCCTACCCAGGACGGCGGCCATGAGCACCGGCTCTCCGACAAGCGCTCGCCTTCAAACGCACCCGTCAGGCAAGTGACCGGCCGCGAAATTCCGCACCGTCGCGGAAGTCGTCGACCCCCTCAGCCGGCGTGCTCGGCGACCGTCCGCAGCCGCTCGAGCGCGCGCCGGATCAGGCGCGAGACGTGCATCTGGGAGACCCCCACCCGCTCGGCGATCTCGGCCTGCGTCAGATCCTCGACGAAGCGCAGGTGCAGCACGATCCGGTCGCGCGGCGGGAGCGCCCCGAGGGTGGGCGCGATGGTCGCCCCGTACTCGACCAGCTCGAACCGCTCGTCCTCGACGCCGATCGACTCCGCGTACGTCTCGCCGTCGCCCTCGTCTCCGAAGCGGTAGGACTCGAGCGACACCGCGTCATACGCAGACGCCGCCTCCATCGCCTCGAGCACCTGCTCCTGGGAGAGGGCGAGCATCTCCCCGATCTCGGCAACCGAGGGCGAGCGCCCCATCCGGCGCGAGAGGTCCTTGACCGCGTTGTCCACCTGCATCACGCGCTCCTGCATCCCGCGCGGCACGTGCACCGCCCACCCGTTGTCGCGGAAGTAGCGCTTGAGCTCGCCCAGCATCGTCGGCACCGCGTAGGACGAGAACGCGGTCTCGCGCGCGGGGTCGAAGCGGTCGATCGCCTTGATCAGCCCGAGCGTGGCGACCTGCACGAGGTCGTCGAGCGGCTCGTCGGAGCGCCGGTAGCGGCGCGCCATCCGGCGGGCCAGCGGGAGCAGGCGCTCCACGAGCTGCTCGCGGGCGACCTGGTCGCCGTGACGGTGGTAGCGGATCAGCAGCCGCCGGTCCTCTTCGGCACGGCTCAGGCCGGGGCCCTCCGCCTCGGTTGCGGCATGCGGCCGCTCGGGGGGTGTCGAGCTCATGAGGACGAGAATCGGGTCGCGGCGCACGGACGCTGCGACCAAGGAATCCACACTACCGATAGCAGGTGCGGTCAGCGAGAGAACGGCGTGTCGACGAGCCCCGCGCGGAGCTCGCCGAGCGACCTGTCGAGGATCGCCGCGGGCTTCAAGCGGCGCTCACGCTGCTGCGCTGGGCCTCGTGCCGGCCCTCGGCCAGCTCCTCGACCATCTTCGCGCAGAAGGCCGGCAGGTCGTCCGGCTTGCGGGAGGAGACCAGGCCCTGGTCGACCACGACCTCCTCGTCGACCCAGGTCCCGCCCGCGTTGCGGATGTCGGTCGCCAGGGACGGCCAGGAGGTGATCCTGCGCCCGCGCAGCACGTCGGCCTCCACGAGCGTCCACGGGCCGTGGCAGATGACCGCCACGGGCTTGGCCTCCTCGAAGAACCCGCGCACGAACGACACCGCGTCCTCGTCGGTGCGCAGGAAGTCCGGGTCGGCGACGCCGCCCGGCAGCACCAGGCCGTCGTAGTCGGACGCGCTGGTGCCGTCGACGGGGAGCGTCGAGCGGTCGGCTACCGCCCGGCGCGGCGCCGCAAACCCTCGTTTCCCCGTGTCCGCGGGGCGGGTAGGCGAGCCGCATGGGTTATGTCATCGCAGCCGTCGTCGTCGTCCTCGTCGTCGCGGGCTTCGTCGCGTTCCTGGTGCTCAACAGCACCCGGAAGGGCGGCCCGAATCCGCGGGGCGGCGGCCCACCGGGCGTGGGTCCCGACGAGCAGACCCCGCTCGGCGACACCGACCAGCACGCCGGAGAGCAGACGCGCGAGGGCGAGACGGTCCGCGCCCCGGAGGGCGAGGGCCGCGAGCGCGGCGGCGGCACGGCCGGCGGCGAGGGCGGGGTGGGCGGCGAGGGCGAGGGCAGCCGCACGGTGACGCCCGAGTCCGAGCGGCTGGCGAATCGCCCGCGCTGATGCAATACGCACCTGAAGGTTTGCGACCCGCACGCAGCGGGAAGCACCGCTGTGTCGCGTCGCAGGACTGCCTCCGCTTTCCGGCCGGCGCGTCAACCCTCCTCCTCATCACGAGGCGCCTCCGGGCGCCTCGGTCGTCTTCGGGGCCGTGAGACCAGTCACACAGACGCCGACGGAGGCCACCGACTACGCCGTGCTCACGAGCGTCTACGGCGCGCTGCTCGGGGCGACGGCGGTCACCGCCCGCGGCCGCGACCCGCTCCCGCCACGGGAGCTGCCCGCGCTGGCCGCGGCCACCTTCGCGCTCTCGAAGCTGATCGTCCACGAGAAGGTGGAGAGCTGGATCCGCGAGCCGTTCGTGGACGAGGAGGGAGGCCGGCGGCCGAAGGGCCGGCGCCTGCGCTACGCCGTCGGCGAGCTGCTCACGTGCACCCGCTGCGCCGGCGCCTGGAGCGCGCTGGCGCTCGTCGGCCTGCGGCTGCACGCGCCCGCCACGGGGCGGACGGTCGTGAGCGTGCTCGCCGCCTCCGCCGGCAACGACATGCTGCAGGCAGGCTTCTCGTGGCTGTGCGCCCGCGCCACCACGCAGGAGCGCGTCGCGCACGACCCGGCGGTGCTCAGGCGCTCAGCCGCCTGACCGCCTCACCGGCGTCCGGCGCGGTCTCGAACAGCTCGAAGGTGCGCGTGAGGTCCAGCAGCCGCCGCACCGGCCGCGGCACGCCGGCGAGCACGAGCCGCCCACCGGCGGCGGCGAGCTCCACGCGCGCCCGCAGCAGCTCCTTGAGCACCGCGGAGTCCACGAACGTGACCTCGGCGAGGTCGAGCACCAGCGCCCGGCCGTCCGATGCGCCGTCCAACTGGGCGCGCAGCCGGTCCGCCGCGGAGAAGTCCAGCTCGCCGCCGAGCACGACCACCGCCACGCCGGGGGCGGCCGGGCGTTCCGCGACCGCGTCCGGAGGCGGCGACTTGGCGTCCATCGCCGGAGTCTACGCCTCCACAACCAGCCGCGAAGCTGTCATGCTCCCGACTCCCGATCCAGGCGAGGTACGCATCGAAACCGGCCAGTTATGGCGTTTCTGAGCCGGGGTAGAGCCAGTGGAGTCGATCATGGGCAGCGATACGTCTCCATACTCCATGCGCGGCGGCGCACGACAGGCACGGGCTCGGCGTCCCGGCCGCGAGCCGCGCGGGACCGGCTCGGACGTGCGCCTCTCGCTCCCGGCCCGCCCGGAGAACGTGGCCGTGATCCGGCACGTGCTCGGCGCGTTCGCCGAGGCGCTGCAGCTCTCCGAGGAGCTGGTCGAGGACATCCGGCTGGCGATCACCGAGGCGTGCACGAACGTCGTCCGCCACGCCTACCACGACGGCGAGGACGGACCGATCGACGTGGTCATCAGCCCCGGTGAGGACCAGCTCGACCTCGTGGTCTCCGACCGCGGGCGCGGCATCGGGCCCAGCCCGGACGTCACCGGCCCCGGCCTCGGGCTGCCGCTGATCGCGGCGCTCACCGACTCGCTGGAGATCCAGCGCGGCTCCCGCCGCGGCAGCCGCCTCGCGATGTCGTTCGACTGCCGCGTGGGCCGGAGGGCCGCGTGAGCGCGTCGGAGCCGGCGACGACGGTCTCCATCGCCTCCGGCCCGCTCGTCGGCCCCATCCTCCGCCGCGTCGTGGGCATGCTCGCCGCCCGCGCCGACCTGCCGCTGGACCGCCTCGACGACGCGGTCCTCGTCGCCGACCTGATCGCCGCCCGCGCTCCCGCCCACAGCGTCGACGACAAGATCAACGTCGCGCTGGACCCCGGCGACCGGACGCTGCTGCTGAGCGTGGGCCCGCTGCGCCGGGGCGGCGGCCGGGCGCTGATCGTGGACGCCGCGGTCCCCGGCGTCGGCAACGTGATCGAGCAGCTCGCCGACGAGCTGTCGGTGTCCGGCGAGGGCGAGACCGAATACCTGCAGTTGCGGCTGGCGTACACGAACAGCGGCTGATGGCGATCGACTTCGCCATCACGGACCGCCAGGTGGACGATGAGACGCACGTCGTGGCCGTCAAGGGCGAGATCGACCTGTTCACCGCACCCGAGTTCAAGCAGCGCGTGTCGGCGCCGATCGACGCCGGGCGCTCGAACGTGGTCGTCGACCTGAGCGCCACGAGCTTCATCGACTCCTCCAGCCTGGGCGTGCTCATCGGGGCCCACCGCCGCCTCAAGCTGCGCGGTGGATCGCTGGTGGTCGTCTGCGACAATGAGGCCATCGTGAAGACGTTCCGGATCACCGGACTCGACGGAGTCTTCACGCTCGTGCCGTCGCTCGACGACGCGCTCGACGGCGACGCCGCCGTCGGCGCCGGCGGGTAGTGAACACGGGCTTCTCCGGCTCCGACGCGCAGTCCGACTTCTCCCGCGCCCGCCGCGCCCGCCTGCTCTCGGACATCGGCCGTCGCCTGCGCCGGGAGCCCGACGACGTCGCGCTCATGCTCCCGTTCGAGGAGGTCGTGGAGGCGCTCGGCCGCACCGGGCAGCACGACCTCGGGCTCCGGGTCGTGCCACTGGACGCGATCGTCGGGACGGTCGACCGCACGCGCGACTTCGACCGCGGGTTCCGGCCCACCTCGCAGCGGCTGCGCAGCCGCTGGGAGCGGATCGCCGCCGCCCAGCGGCGCGGCGAGGCGCTGCCACCCGTCTCGCTCCACAAGGTCGGCGACCTGTACTTCGTGCGCGACGGCCACCACCGCGTGTCCGTCGCCAAGTCGCTCGGTCGCAGGGACATCGACGCGTACGTGAACGAGGTCACCACGCGGCTGCGGCTCGGCGAGGACGCCCGCGTCTCCGACCTGCCGCTCAAGGACCACGAGCGGCTGTTCCGCGAGCGCGTCCCGCTCCCGCAGGACGCCCGCCGCCGGATCGCCGTGACCGACCCGTGGGACTACGGGACGCTCTCCGAGGCCGTGGAGGCCTGGGGCTTCCGCGCGATGCAGGATCGCGGCACGTACATGGACCGCGCCGAGGTCGCGTGGCTGTGGTTCGGGGAGGAGTACGAGCCGGTGGTGGAGCTGCTGCGCGCCGGGGGCCTCGTGGAGCGCCACGAGACCGAGACGGACGCCTACCTGCGCGTGGCCGGCGACCGCTACCGCGTGCTGCGCACGCACGAGTGGAGCGACGAGGTGCTCGAGCAGCTGGGACGGTCCGAGCGCCGCCGCCGGCGGCGGCGCACCCCGCCGCGGCAGGTCCGCCGCAAGCCGCCGTGGTGACGTTTGCTCGCCCCGGCCGAGGGTACGCCAGACGCATGAGCCGCCTCATCACCCTCCTGTTCGGCGCCGCTGCCGGAGCGGCGGCCGCCCACTTCCTCGACCCGGACAGCGGCACCCGCCGCCGCCACATGCTCCGCGACCGGGCGGGCGCGAAGGCCCGCGCCGGCAAGGAGCAGGCGGTGACCAGGGCCGACTACGCCGCCGGCAAGGCCAAGGGCGCCGTCGCGAGCGTGACGCCCAGCGGCGACCGGATCGAGGACGTCGACGACGTGACGCTCGCGCGCAAGGTGGAGACCGAGATCTTCCGCGACGCGTCGGCCCCGAAGGGCGACGTGTCGGTCGACGTGCAGGCCGGCGTCGTCTACCTGCGCGGGATGATCCCCGACGAGCAGTGGATCGAGCGCCTTGCCGACGACGCCAAGAAGGTCGACGGCGTCAAGGGCGTCAAGAACCTCCTCCACCGCCCGGGCACGCCGGCGCCGGCGGCGGAGCCGCGCGGCGCCTTCGGAGCGGAATAAGAGGGCCGAAGGCCTGGTTACGGGCGCCCGGACGGCGCCCGTTGACGTCAGGGCGTCGCCCGGACGGCGACGCAGGCACTCATGCCGGAGCGGCGGTCGTCAGGCTGCGGCCGCCGTCGGCCTCGAAGATCTTGATCTGGCTGGTGTCGAGCGACAGCTCGGCCTCCGCGCCCGGCGAGGCCTTGCTGTCGGCCGACAGGCGGGCGACCACCTGCTGGGCTCCCTCGCCGTGACGTGGGAGGTCCTCCATCCCGGCGTCGGCGGCCAGCTCGCGCAGATCGTCCGACTGCAGCTCCTGGCCCGCCTCGATGTCGAAGTAGACGTACAGCTCGGAGCCCATCGACTCGACGACGTCGATCTTGGTGCGGAAGCGCATCCGGTCGGGCAGGTCGCCCTCCACGGCCGCGTCCTCGAAGTGCTCGGGCCGCATCCCGACGATCACGTCGCGCGCGCCCTTGCCGGGGGCGCGCTGCAGCTGCGCGCGCTGCCTCTCCGGGAGCGTCGTATCGCCGAGCGGCGTCTTGACGACGTCGCCCTCC
>JBOGYU010000034.1:0-18719 GCA_050696935.1 Solirubrobacteraceae bacterium
TCGACCGGATCCGCCGCGACCGCGCGCTCGCCGAGAAGACCCGCCTGCTCGACGTGCCGGAGGCCGTGGAGGACGAGATGGACGAGACGGCGATCCCGGACGAGCGGCTCGAGCTCGTCTTCACGTGCTGCCATCCGGCGCTCGCGCTCGACGCCCAGGTCGCGCTCACGCTGCGGACGCTGGGCGGGCTGGGCACGGAGGAGATCGCCCGCGCCTTCCTCGTCCCCGAGGCGACCATGGCCAAGCGGCTCGTACGCGCGAAGCACAAGATCGCGGCCGCCGGGATCCCGTTCCGCGTGCCGCCGGCGCATCTGCTCCCCGACCGGTTGGCCGCGGTGCTCGCCGTCGTCTACCTGGTCTTCAACGAGGGCTACGGCGGGCGCGGGGACCTCGCGGCTGAAGCGATCCGGCTCGGGCGCGCGCTCGCCGAGCTGATGCCCGACGAGCCCGAGGTGCACGGGCTGCTGGCGCTGATGCTCGTCAACGACGCCCGGCGCGACGCGCGGTTCGCCGACGGCGCGGTCGTCCTCCTGCGCGATCAGGACCGGTCGCTGTGGGACCTCGACCGGATCGCGGATGGCCGGGCCGCGCTCGATCGGGCCGTCGCGCTGGGCGGGCGTGGCCCGTACATGCTCCAGGCGGCGCTCGCGGCGCTGCACCTGGACGAGCCGCCGGACTGGCGGCAGATCGCGGCCCTGTACGGCGAGCTCGCCCGCCTGACCGGCTCGCCGGTGGTCGAGCTCAACGAGGCGGTCGCCGTCGCCGAGGCGGGGGATGTCGAGGCCGCGCTCGCCCTCGTCGAGCGCCTCGAGCTCGACCGCTACCACTACCTGCACGCGACGCGCGCGGAGCTGCTGCGCCGGCTCGATCGCGTCGAGGACGCCCGCGCGGCCTACGACCGCGCGCTGGAGCTGGTCCACTCGGACGCGGAGCGGCGCCTCCTCGAGCGGCGGCGGGCCGAGCTGGGAGGCTGACCTCGCCCGGCCCGCCGCCGGCCGGTCAGCTCGCCGGCACGCCGTCGGCGGCGCTGCGCAGCGCGGCGATGTCCAGCTTGCGCATCTCGAACATGGCCTTCATCGCGCGCTCGGCCCGCTTCGGGTCCGGATCGGTGAACAGCTCCTCCATCCCGGCCGGCACGACCTGCCAGGACAGGCCGTACTTGTCCTTCAGCCAGCCGCACGGCCCTTCCTCGCCGCCCTCGGTCAGCCGGTCCCAGTAGTAGTCGACCTCCTCCTGGTCCTCGCAGCTGATCTGGAGGGAGACCGCCTCGTCGAACTTGAACTCGGGGCCGCCGTTGATGCCGACGAACCGCTGACCGTCCAGCTCGAACTCGACGGTCATCACCATGCCGGCGTCGCGCGGCCCGGCCTCGGTGTAGTGGGTGGTGTTGACGATGCGCGCGTTCTTGAAGATGGAGACGTAGTGGGCCGCGGCCTCCTCGGCCTCGGTGTCGAACCACAGGTTCGGCGTGATCCTCTGCTGCATGCGCTGCCTCCTGTCGGACGGCGGGACGTGGCTCCCGCGGGAATACTGCACGTGTAGACCGTCGCGCGCGCCCTAACTCATCGCGCGAGCCGGACCCCGTAGTGGGCGAACGCGTCGTCCCGGGTGAGGACGTCGAGGTCGTCGTGAAGCGCGTGGGCGATCAGGACCCGATCGAACGGATCGGCGTGGTGGCGTGGCAGCTCGGCGGCCGCTTCGAGCAGGCCGGCGGTGACCTCGAGCATGCGGAACTCGGCGGCCAGCGCGGCGCTCAGGTTGCGGGGCGCCCGCAGCCGCCCCGCCTCGCGCTTGATCGCGGCCTCCCAGACCGATATCGGGCTCAGGCAGCGATCGACGGCCGAATCGACCATCACCGCTCGCTCCTCGACGGTCAGGCGCCCCGGATCGCCGAGCGCCCACAGGGCGATCTGCGTGTCGACGAGGACGGTGCTCACGCCGTGTAGGCGTCGAACTCGGGCAGCGGCGCGTCGAAGTCCGGGCCGAGCTCGATCTCGCCGGCGAGCACCCCGAGACGCACCGGCGCGTATTCGGGCACGATCGCCACGAGCCGGGCCGCCGGCGTGCCGTTGCGCGCTATCACGACCTCCTCGCCGCGCTCGGCGGCGGCCACGAGCTCGCTGAGCTTGGTCTTCGCGTCGTGCATGTTCACCTGCATAGCTAGGATGTTAGCTAAATCGTTGCCGGGAATGAGGCGAGCCATGACCGATGACGAGCGACAGATCCGGACGCTGGTCGAGCGGTGGGCCGACGCAGTGCACCACGGCGACATCGACGGTGTCCTCGCAGACCATTCCGAGGACATCGTCATGTTCGACGTGCCGCCGCCCTACGAGGGCGTGCGCGGCATCGACGCCTACCGCGAGACGTGGCCGCCGTTCTTCCACTGGCAGGTACGCGGCGCGTCGTTCGAGATCGTCTCGCTGGACGTCACCGTCGGCGACCAGGTCGCCTATGCCCACGCCCTGCTGCGCTGCGGAACCGCGCAGGAGCTCGCCGCGCAGCCCGAGAACCGCCTCCGGCTCACGCTCGGGCTGCGCAAGGAGCACGGCCGGTGGGTCGTCGCACACGAGCACCACTCGTTCCCCGACACGTCGGGTGCCGACGGCACGGCGACCGAAGGCGAGTCGCCAAGCGCGGGCCCGGCCTGAGAGATCGTGCGCCGATGGCTGCCGGCGACACGGCGCGGCTGTACCACGAGCTCAGCTCGCACTCGCCCGACCAGGCCTTCCCCACCTTCTCGGAGATCTACGTCGCCGCTCTGAAAGCGCTCCACGGCGAGATGACGACCGCGCCCCAGCCGGTCGGACCATCGGCTTCGCGCGACGACTGAGACTCGATTTGGGAGTCCGATCGGCGTCATGAGCCTGGACCTGGCTCTCGGCGGATCTACGCGGCGTCAGCGTGGGGTGGGCTCGGCTGGCACCGCGACGTCGGTACGCAGCCCGAGGCGGCGAGCCTGGTCGAGATCGACGATGTCGCGTCCGAAGGGCGTCAGCGAGACCGGGATGAGCTTGAAGTTCGCCAGCCCGAGCGGGATCCCGATGATGGTCAGGCACATCAGCACGCCGGTGATCAGATGCCCGAGAGCGAGCCACCAGCCTGCGAGCAGGAACCAGACGACATTGCCGATGGCCGACCCGGCACCGGCGTCGGGGCGGCGGATCAGGGTGCGGCCGAACGGCCACAGGCAGAACAGCGCAATCCGGGCGGAGGCGATCCCGAACGGGATCGTGATGATCAGGACGAACATCACGAGCGCCACGACGGCATATCCCAGCGCCAGCCACAGCCCGCCGAACACGAGCCAGATCAGGTTCAGCAGCACGCGCATGGACCGACCCTACTCGAGCACGCGTCCGCGGCAGGTGGCCTCGGCGCGCTCCCGAACAACCCTGGCATGCCGTTCGTGTACCTGCTTCGGTGCGCCGACCGCAGCCTCTATTGCGGCTGGACGACCGACGTCGACCAGCGCCTGACCGCCCATCGTGCCGGCGTCGCCAGCCGCTACACGCGCAGCCGACGCCCGGTCGAGCTGGCGGCCGTCATCCCAGTTGTCGATCGCTCCGCCGCGCTGCGGGAAGAAGCGCGCATCAAACGACTCGCGCGGGCGGCCAAGCTTCAACTGCTCAACCGTGTGGAGGGCCCAAGGTAGAGCGTCCCTTGTCGCGAAAGTGGCGGGGCTTGCGTGTGCCTCGGTCTTCCCCAGGTTGTGGAGCTTCCGCCGGGCCTGCGGCTTGAAATGACTCCGGTGGATGTAGAGGCGGCGGGGGGCGTGGCCTACTGCGCCTTGGCATCGGATTCCGTCCCGCTCACCCTGCGCCAGCGGGCCGAGGTCGGGTCGGCGTACCGGCACACTCCTGCCACTCTCGTAGCCTGGGCGGCGAAAGCAGCGGATGCCGGCGTTGACGGTCGCGTGATCATCGGGCATGCGGTGCGCATGGCGATGGAGGTGCGGCGCCGGCAGTCGACGTGTCTTGGCGCTCGATCCGTTCGACGATGACGTCCGCCGGCTCTGGATCGAGCGCTACGGCTTCCGTGAGGTGGCGCCGCCACTTAAGGCGGCATCGGAACCCCCGCGCAGGCACAGCTGGGGACGGGTCGGGGGAGGATTCGAACCTCCGTCTGACGGATTATGAGTGGCGGTTCAGATGTTCAGTTGGCTCTAGAACGCCGTTTCTGAGCCGCTCGGGAGCGGCTGGACCTGGTTCCGCGAGGCGATGTGGGAACCAGGTTGGGAACCAAGTTTCGGCTGCGCCGGCACGCGCTTCGACGGTCACAGCCGCGCTCGGGCGCGGCGAGCTACGCCGCGGACGGGTCGGCATCGCGCAGGAGCTTGGCAACGACATCCGCCGCCTTCTCGCCGCGCGCCTCGGACAGGCGCTCAAGACGCCTCGCGTCCTCGCCCTCGACGCCAACGAGAACGACGAGCTTCGCGTCGGGATCGCCGTTCCGGTGCTCGACGTAGCGAGGATCGAGCTTCGCCAGGTCGGCGTCGAAGTCGCCGGGCTGGGGATCCGGATCTGTCCAGGGATCTGAGGTCATCGGCTTCTCCCCAGCATCCTACGCTCGGCGTCCGTCGAGACCCACCCGGTGACGACCAGCCAGGTCGTGGGATCCGCGGTGCGCTCGATCACGACCGTCAACGGCCGGCCGCCATCCGTCTCGCCGATCAGAAGCCGGCGCTTGCCCCGCCTGCGCGCTCTCGCGAGGGTTCCGGACCATGACGTGCCGGTTCCTCGGCACCTGCTCAACCCCCTGCGCCGAGATGCCGCGCGCGCCGAGCTTGTCGAGCGCGACATCGGTCGCCAGCAGCTGCCGCACCGCGTCGCTCTCCATGAGCAACGGTGTACAGCCGAGCCCCGACGGATTGCCGACGTTCCCGTCGCCGGGTCGGCAGTGCCCTCGAAGCGCTCAGTGACCCTTATCGCGCGCAGCGTCGGCCGTTCGTTGCCGAGCTCGCCTGCGCGCGACCTGGCACGATCAGCGCATGGCTTTCGGCGAGCGTGCCGACCCATGGTTCGAAGAGCTCTACGCGCGGAGCGTGGATGACCTGGAACGCATCCCGTGGGCCCGGTTGGCACCGCGGCCAGAGCTCGTCACGTGGCTCGACCGCCACCCTCCGGCGAGCGGGACGTCGGCGATGGTCGTCGCCTGCGGGCTGGGCGATGACGCAGAGGAGCTCGCGCGCCGCGATTGCACGGTCGAGGCGTTCGACCTCTCGCCGTCAGCAATCGCCGCCGCGCGGCGGCGGTTCTCCGCATCGACCGTGCGCTATGAGGGACTCGACGCGCGCGATCAGGCCTGGTCGGCGTTGGCGGCGAACTCCTCGGCGGTGGGGATCTTGATCGGCTGGGGGGCCGGCTGGGTGATCCGCAGCGGATTGCCGAACGGGTCGCGAAGGCCGCAGTCGATTCCATAGAAGTGCTCGGTCGGCTCCTGCGTGAACTCGACGCCCTTCTCCAGCAGCTCCTCGTAGGTCGCGCGGCAGTCGTCGACGTTGAAGATCACGCCGTTGCCGCCGCCCTTGGTGACCAGTTCGCGGATCGCGGCGGCGGTCTCCTCGTCGTGGCCCATGTCGGGCGTCGCCAGCACGAGCTGAGACTCCGGCTTGCCGGGCACGTGCACGGTGAGCCAGCGGAATGGGCCGAGGTCGGCGTCGACCCCGATCTTGAGCCCGAGCTTGCCGACGTAGAAGTCGACGGCCTCGTCGTGGTCGAGGACGTAGATGAACGAGTGCGAGAGAGCGGTCAGCATGCGCGGCACGCTACGGAGCGCTCTTGCGACCCGCTTCTCCGAAACTGCTGTCCTGCGGCTCGCCCCGTGGTCGCGTCCAGGACATGACCACGCACGTGGGAACGTAGCCGGCGGTGCCCGCGCCGGTCCGCCACGCCTCGCGGTAGGCGGTCGGCGACATCCCGATCACGTGGGTGAACGTGCGGCTGAAGGACCCCAGGCTCGTGAAGCCGACATCCAGGCAGATCTCGGTCACCGGCCGCTCGGTCTCGCGCAGCAGCGCCATAGCTCGCTCCAGCCGGCGTCGCTGAAGGTAGCGGTGCGGCGTCTCGCCGAACGTCTCCTTGAACGTGCGGATGAAGTGCGCCTCGGACGTCAGCGCGACCCGGGCCAGCGCCGCGACGTCGAGCGGCTTGTCATAGGAGCGGTCCATCTTGTCGCGAGCGCGCAGCATGCGGCGACTGGCGGCATCGACCCGGACCACCCGAGCGACACTAGCGCCGCCTGCGACGGCTGTCACGGGATCGGTTTCGGCCTCGACCGCCCGCCCTCCCCCGCGGCGCGGCGACGCTGCTCATCGTGACCGCTGGTCATACTCCCTCCGTGCCCGCGCCGCTGATCGAGTTTCCGGCCGACGATCCCGATCGCGCCCGCCGGTTCTGGCACGGAGTCCTCGGGGTCACCCTCGCGCCACGACCCGCCGCGGCCGGATCCGGGTGGCAGGCCGACACCGACAACCTGCGCATCGGAGTCCACGAGCGTGGACCGGGCCCCGGCGACACCGCCTCCCTGCCCTACTTCACCGTCGCAGACCTAGCCACGACACTCGACCGCGTCCGCGAGCTCGGCGGCTCGATCATCCATCCCGGTGATCGCTGGGCCGTTTGCCGGGACTCGGAGGGAAGCCCGTTCGCGCTGGCCGCCGCGCGCGCAGCCGGTGAGTAGCACCGGCACGACCGCTGCTCGCGCGAGGCAGCAGTCGGGCGCCGAAGTGTCGTACGCATGAGAGGCGGTAGCGACGGGTTTGCGGCGCGGACGGACTACTCGTCGATCTAGGGCGGTACGGAGGCGGAGGAGTTAGGGTCGGCGGAGTGTCTCGCGCGTTTGGTGTGGTCGCTGTCGCGTTCGTCGCGTGGCTGATGGTCGTGGTCCCTGCCGCGGCCGAGACTGTGGCGGACACGACCGGCCAGGCCCGCAACCGCGCGACGTCGGCGCCGCGTGTCCAGGACACGTTCTTCAACTCGGTGATCCCGCTTCGGACCGACCACCTCATCGGCTTCACGCCGACCACGTTCGCCATCCACCCGCCCGGGCAGCGCGTCGTGCCGATCAAGGTCCGCGTCGGAGGGCGGAACTACCGGTATGTCTTCGGCAATGCCGCCGCGGCGGTCGGCCCGTCGGCCGGTATCTACCTGAGGAACATGATTCGCTCTCGGCGCTACCCGAGCCCGCAGGGAATCTTCCTCGACCGTCGGCTTACCGCCGCCGAGCGCCGTCACGTGCGGGTCCGCGCGGACCTCGGTCGCGACGCCGACGTGCTGGCCGTGCATCGAGGGCATCCGGCGTGCGCGTCGGGCGTGTCGCGCGCCGCCACGCGTGGGATCGCGTCGGGGGCGATTCGCACTTGGTCGGCGGCCGGCGTTCCGACCCCGCCGAGCGGCGACGCGATCGCGCTGCGCCGCGCGGGCACCGGAATCGAGCGGTCGGTCGAGCCCCGCTTCGGCGCCGGGGCGCGGCTGCCCAAGGGTGCGAAGGCGGCGCCCGACGGCGGCCTGTCCGAGGCTGCCTCGGGGAACCTGGCAATCGCTGCGGTCACCAGCTGGTCGCGCGCCCGAGCGTTCCAGCAGACCACGTGCGCGGTACCGATCGGCGGAGCGGCTCCGAACGACACCTCGGTGCGCGCGCTGGCGCACCCCAACGCCTACCCCGTCTCCTTCGTGACGCTGCGACGTCTGCGCACGGCGCGCCCCATCGTCGCCGCGTTCCTGAAGTACCTCACCGGTGCCGAGGCCACGGCCTCGTTCCGCCAGCGCGGGATGCTCCTCGTCGGAGAGGAGTGGCCCGCTGTGCCGGGCGCGGCGAACCTGCCGCCGATGCCCGAGGCCGCGCCGCAGCGGTAACCCCCAAAGCTGTTAGCGATGCGGTGGTGCTCGTGCACGAGTCGTTCGCTGATACGACCGCCGACGGTCAACGCACGACGGCCCGAGTGTCGAGCTGAGAGCGACACGCCTTCCCCACGCCGCTGAGCGCTTCGCGCGGCTCGCCCGACTGCTGGAGGACCGCACCCACGATCGCAGGATCACCGTTCCGGCGGTGCGGTGGTCCAATATCACGGCCCTGAGATGAGCGCGATCACCGACCTCTTCGCCGGTGTCCCGGTATCCGATCTCGACGCCGGCACAGATTGGTATACGCGGTTCTTCGGGCGACCCCCGGACAGCCGCGTCGGGGACGAGGTCCTCTGGGAGATCGACGAGCATGCCTGGCTCTTCATCGAGCCGAACGCGGCGCAGGCGGGCGCCGGACGGATCACCTTCGCTGTCACGGGGCTCGACGCGCTTCTCGAGCGCCTCGCTGCCCACGGCATCGAGCACGAACCGATCGAGACCTACTTGAACGGCGTCCGCCACGTGAAGGTCCCCGATCCGGATGGGAACGAGATCGCGTTCGCCGAGCCGCCCGACGCCGCGAGCGCATCACCTCGATCCGCCGGACCCGCGGGTTCGGCATAGATGACTGATCGCAGCCCACGCACGCCCGGATGACGCGGCCCGGGCGCCCGCGGGTTGGGATCGGTCACCTACGGCAGCAACGCTGCGCTGCCTCCTTCAGACGGAAGCCGCCCGCGGCACCGCCGCTGGGGACGCCGGCTGCCGCGTTGGACGACAAGCGCTTGCGCGACGATCTCGCCGGAGTAACGAAGCTGCGCTCTCGCGTAGAGGCACGTGCGAGAGCCCGACGTCCGTGCGGGGTTGAGTGCTGCCTATCGCGCAAAGCGCAGGCAGGAGCGTCGGCGGCGTCACGATCGCGTGCAGGCGAAAGGGGCAGCGCCCGTTTGTCCACGCGGCCGCGGGGAAACCGCGGTGTCGAGTCTTATGAGGAGCAAACACTCCCGTTCGTTTGCTACGGCCGGAACGGCCGCCGGCGGCTACACGCGTCGTGCGTTGAAGAGGGTCTTCGGTGAGCAGCCTTAGGCGGGACGGGGAACGGCGGCTTGTGATGCTCCGGATGATCTGAGAGCGTAGGCCGCACATCTGCTCGGATCGCGAGAGGCGAAAGGGGCGTCGTGGAAATGCCTGAGACCGCTCGTATTCTGGTCGTCGCCAACCGGACGGCGGCCACGCATCGGCTTCTTGATGCGGTGAAGCGGCGCGCGCACGCTGGCCCGTGTCAGGTCGCGCTGCTTGTGCCGGACGTGAGCGACCGAAAGGCGGCCGACTGGACGCTTGAGAGCGCCTTACCCCTTCTGGAGCGCGTCGCCCGAAGTCCCGTCGAAGGACTCGTCGGGGGACCGGACCCGTTCGAGTCCGTGCAGCGTGCCGTCCGTGACGGAGGCTTTGACGAGATCATCATTTCTACGCTTCCCAAGCGGGTCTCGAAGTGGCTGCGGCGCGACTTGATCCGCCGCGTCGAAACCCTCGGCCTTCCTGTCACCGCAATCGTGCCGCAAGTGGCCGGAGACGCCTCACTGGACGCCGTCACCGAGACGATGATGTCGCACGAGACGTGGGCTGCGAAAGGCGCGCTCGCCGGGGCCTCGCATCGGAGACGAGCGCCCCCGAGGCAAGTAGCGCGTTTCAGCGAAGTCGTGCCCGGCGCGGATTCGAGTTGCTCTAGAGCCACCGAGGAGCAAAAGAGCCGATGCGCTAGTCGCGCTGCCGCTTCGAGGCAGAAGCAGCCGTGCGCCGAGCTCCTGCCTCTCGCGCGAGCGGTCACGCTGGTCCCAGCCGGCCCCCGAGCGGAGTCCTGGCAACTCCAGCTGGGCGGCGCTCGCGACCGGCGGCTTGCCGGTCCCGTCAAGAGCGAGGCGGCTCCGAGCGCGTCCGTGCCCTCGGTCTGGAAGGTTCCGTCAGCCGCCCCGCAACGTACACAACGCAGCGTGGGCATGAAGCATGCGGTTTCCAGCACGCCGACCTGACGATCCTCGCCAAGCTCGCTTGCGCGCTCAGCCGAGCGCGGACCGTTCCTCTCGCGGCGTAAGCCGCTCCGCTCAGAAACGGGACCGGCCCCACAGTCGATCCCGTTTGCCTCAAGGGTGCGTTGCCTCGTCGCGCTGGCGCGCGTATCGGCGTAGAACCGCTCTCGGGCCGGGATTGTTGGCCGCAGGGCCAGCCTCGAACCCCATCCTACTCCTCTAATCAGATCGGCGCGAGCGAGTTTCGCTACTCGTTTCGCCAGGACCCTCCTATTAGCAGATCGAAATCGACCCACTACCGAGTCTCGGTTCGGACCAGGTGTTGAACATGGCCCGCGTGCGCCGTTCAGCGACTCGTTGCTGGGAACCAGGCTGTTCGGCTACCGGGACGGTGAGTGGCGAGGGGCCAGCGACCCTGGACCAAGTCTTCCGGCGGTCCGGGTACTGCGTCGCGGCGACACGGTCCGCGTTCGCATCAAGGTCACGCAGGACGCACAGCGTTATCGGGCGCTCGTTCGCGTGGTCGATGAGCAGGACAACGTGTCGGTCGCGTGGGTCGACGTACGACGGACGTGACGGGCTTGGCAGACGGGCCGGCGACCGTTCCGGCGCTGCTGCTTGGAGGCACGGGCGATAGTCAGGCGGATCCGTGAGGCGCCGCCGCTCCGCTCCCGGAGCAGGAGTGGGACATCGGTAGCGCCGTGGGGCGTCGCCTTGCCGCCGGCCGGCCCGATCCTCGCTCGTACTTCGAGCCCGAGGAGGGGTCATGTCCGAGCTACTGCTCGACCGCGCCGGTCGACGTCGTTCACCGGCAACGGTGCCAGGCTTCCACTCCGGTCGCCCGCCACACAACAAGGGTCTGCACTACCCGGCCGATCCACCGAAGGTCGAGGAGATCATCGCCGTCATGCGCGCCGCCGGTGGCGACGCGCACGGCCGTAGGCTGCGCGGGTTGATCGTGATCCTGTGGCGAGCGGGGCTGCGCATCCAGGAAGCACTTGCGCTCGCCGAGGCCGATCTCGATCAGCGACGCGGCGCCCTGCTCGTCCGGCGCGGCAAGGGAGGTCGGCGCCGCGAGGGTCGGCATGGATGCCTGGGGCTGGGACGAGCTGCAGCCCTGGCTCGAGCTGCGGCTCCAGCTGCCGGTCGGGCCGCTGCTCTGCGTCATCAACGGTCCGACTCGCGGTCGGCACTGGTCGACCGCCGCCGCACGAGCGGATCTTCGCCGGACCGCGGTCAAAGCGGGCGTTCGGCGGCGGTTCGCGCCTCACCAGCTCCGGCACGCCCATGCCGTCGAGCTCGCGCGAGAGGGCGTGCCACTGATCGTCATCCAGCGCCAGCTCGGCCACAGCAACCTCGGCATCACGTCGGTCTATCTACAGTGCATCGACAGCGCCGAAATCATCGACACTGTCCATGCCCGTCGCCAGCCCATGATCCCGGTCAGCACATCCCTACCGCGGTGAGATGAGCCCCGGCGGACGCTGCTCATCGCGCGAAGCGGTAGCGGGGTGAGAAAGCGCCGTACCATCAGCGCGGTGAGTCGCCGGATAGGCGTCATCGGCGTTCCCACCAGCGCCGGGGCGTTCGCCCCCGGACAGGAGAATGCGCCGCGGGCGCTGCGAGAGGCGGGGCTGGTGGAGCGGCTGCACGACCGCGGGCTCGAGGTGCGGGACCATGGTGATCGCGAGCGGTGGCGCTGGCGGCCGGATCGCACGAACCCGCACGCGCAGAACCTCGACAAGGTCGTCGAGATCGTCGGCGACACCGCGAGTCGAGTGGCGGAGGCGGCCGGCTCGGGTGAGCTAACTCTGGTGCTCGGCGGCGACTGCACCGTCGGCGTGGGGACGGTCGCGGGGCACAGCGCGGACCGGCAGCGCCCTGGCGTCATCTACTTCGACGCCCACGCCGACCTCAACGTGCCGGCGAGCGTCCGCCCGGGCACGCTCGATTGGATGGGGATGGCGCACATGCTCGGCGAGGAGGGCGCCCGCGCGGAGCTCGTGCAGGCGGGGCCAAGGGTGCCGCTGCTCAAGCCCGACCAGGTGGTCCTTCTCGGCTAGGACGAGGTGCAGTCAGAGGCACACGAACGTGCGGCGATCAAGCGGCTGCGGCTAAACGTCATCCCAGCCGGCGAGGTCGCGGCCGACCCAGCCGCCGCGGCCGCACGCGCGCTCGCGCTTCTCGACGGGCCCGATCGGCGTCTGCTGGTGCACTTTGACGTCGACGTCATCGACTTCACCGACACCCCCCTGTCGGAGAACTGGGGACGCAACGAGGGGATCCCCTACGACGCCGCGGCCAGCGCGCTTCGCGCGCTCCTGGCCTCACCGAGGCTGGCCGGGGTGACGATCACCGAGCTGAACCCGGACCACGTAGAGGCGGAGTCGGGGAGTGTGGAGCGGCTGGTGCGCGACGTGGCCGAGGGATTGCGTTCGCGGTAAGGACGCCGATTCGGAAGTTGTCGTTCTATTTGAATGTGAAAACCCGAACGGACGGTTAGGACTCGGCTGCCTCGGCTGCCTCGGTTCCGGGACGGACGTTCGGCGTTGTGACATGAGCCGAACTGTGTGGCGTCAGCGCCGTCGCGCCGTGACCAACCAGGCGCGCGAATCGAGCGTCACGCCTTGATCGTCGCTTTGGTGCGCCGCGAGCGTTTCGCGCAGCCGCTCCACGGCGCGGGCTGCATCGCTGTCGCTCATGCTGACGAGCGCGGCGCTCACGTTCTGAAAGCCGCGCACGAAATCCAGCGCGGCGGCCAGGTCGTGCCCGTAGAGGACCGGCTCGTGGACGTCCTCGAATCGCAGCTCATCGAACCCGGCGCGCTCGAGGATGGCCGTGGTGGCTTCTGCGTCTCCGAGCGAGAACGGGTCCGCGCCCGGCGGCGGAGGTAGCTGGGCCGCTTCGCCGACCGCGGCGTCGATCGCCAGCGCCCATTGGTTGAGCTCGAGGCGCTGCCAGACGAGCAGCACGAGGCGTCCCCTCGGGCCGAGGGCAGAGGCGATGTTGGCGAAGGCGGCAACCGGATCGGAGAAGAACATCGTCCCGAAGCGGCTGATCACGAGGTCGAAGCGCGCAGGGTCGAGGCGATGAACCTGGGCGTCGCCGAGCTCGAAGGTCACGTTGTCGAGCCGCTCGGCCTCGGTGAGTTGGCGGGCGCGCTCGAGCATTCGCTCGGAGACGTCGACGCCGACCACGCGGCCGGGCGCGGCGGCGCGCGCCGCATCACGGGTGGTTAGTCCGGTTCCACAGCCGATGTCGAGGACCTCATCACCCGGGCTGATCTCGTAGGCGGCGCGAAGGTGCTCGTGGTGAGCGCGGAGCTCGGTGTCGTAGAAGTCGAGGGCGATGCGCGAGGTCACCCGCGCGATGCTATGGAACGAACTCAGCCGGCGACCGAACCCGCATCGGCTAGGGAGCGAGGTGGCCGCACGGCTGTTCGGCCTGTCCAGTGCGCCGCTGCGTGCGACTTGTCCGTGCCGCCCCGCCCTGGATGACTCCGTTCATTCAGTGCGGTCCAAACCGGGACCGTTGAACCAACGGAGGACTCATGCTCGTCACCGAAGAACGACTGCTCGACGCCGCGGGCCGACCGCGCTCGCCGGCGACCATGCTGTAGCCAGACGGCTCGTCCTCGTGCGAAGCGAGAGCGAGGCGGGATGCCGTTGCACTGCGCCTCCTCGTCCCGGAATGGGAGTCTCTCCCCCTCGATTGCTCGCTGTCCCAGATACAGACGCCTACCCGGCACGTACTGATCGGACTTATCGCCTGGCTGGGTTAGATCACGCCGTTGCGCTTCAGGAGCGAGAGGGCGTTGACGGTGAGGTGGCCGCGCCACTCGAGTGCGGCTGCAGGCGAGTAGGCCTGGAACTCGAGCGGCCAGCCGCCGTCGTCCTGCTGGCCGGTGGCGAGCCGCTCCACATCCGCGGCGACCGACTCGGCACTCAGCATCTTCCGAGCCGCGCCGTCGGGAAAGGGCGCAAAGTCGAGAGGGCGCATGAACTCATCCGGCAGCCCGCCGCTGACGTGCAGCTGTCCGCTCTCCGGGATAGGCGCTGCCAGACGCTCGATCACAGCGCTGGCCTCGGGGCGACTGCGCGCCGCGGCGTCCATCGCCTGGAGCGCGAAGGCCCGGGCCATCGCGGCCAGCTCATCGGCCATCGCCTCGCTCGCCTGCAGGCAGTAGTCGGTGGCCCGCCGCAGCCAGTCGTGCTTCGCCACGGCAGGGTCGCTCGCCGCCACCCGATGGGCCATCGCGGTGACGATCGCGGTGATCTGAAGCGAGGAGACCGTGGGATCGGCGTCGGCCCAGAACGGCGCGCAACCCGCGCTTTTGCCCACCGGGAGTGCGAACGGCAGCCCGCCGTCGTCCAGGGTGGCCTTGTCCAGCCAGTCGCATAGCTCGACCGCCCGCGGTGAGGTGGCCGGAGCGATGTCCTCGAAGGCGCACCGGCGCGTCGGCGGGCGTTGCAGCCACGTTGGTCTGCGAATGGAGGCGTAGCTCTGCCTCGACGAGGTTGCCGAGGTAGGCGGTGACGGAGACTCCGCGACGCAGGGCGAGCTGGCGAAATGCTTGCCACGCTTCCGCGGAAACACCTACTCGAGCGAGCTGCTACACGCCACAAAGCTACATGTAGCACGCGCGTGCAAGTGCGTGCCGCCTTGCGGTTGGTCCCGATTCTTCGCCGACGTACGGGCTTGAATGGTGGTCATGGCGGCGAACGACGTGGAGGCGTGGCGTGAGGCAGCGGTTGTCGCGCTGGGCGCGGAGCGGCGCTCCTGGATCGCTCTGAGGGGAGCGGGACGTGGTGCCGGAGGAGCTGCTCGCCGCGATCCGCGAGTTCGACGCCGGCACTCACCACGCAGGTGTCGCGGCGGTCGAGTGGCTTCGCACCATCGCCCTCAACTCCACGTCCCGCCCGCACGTGGCTGCTCGTCGGCTCCGGCTCGGTGCTGGCGTACTGCGCGCTCGCGTCCGGGACCGTGCCGCTGTCACCCCGTCAGCGCGAGAGCGTCGCCTCCGCCTACCGGACCACTCCGGCGACGCTCATGGCCTGGGCGGCGAAGGCCGTCGGCGCGGACGTCGACGGCCAGGCGATCGTCGAGCACGCCGTGAGCATGGCGGTGCGGGTCCGACGCCTCCAAGGGAAGTGCGTGCTGGCCCTCGACGCGTTCGACGACGAAGTCGCGGCGCTCTGGAAGGGACGGTACGGCTTCTGGGATGCCGCGCCGCCGTTGGATCCGGCGAGCGAGCCGACGCGCCGGCTGTGGATCAGCCTGGACGCGTTCAGTAGATGATCCGGCCCTCGGCCTCCATGCGCTTGAACTTCTCGTAGGCCTGCTCGAGGAAGGCCGTGACGCGCGGATCCTTCGACGACTCCTCGAAGTCCTCTTCGTAGATCGTGATGAACGGCTCGTCCATCTCGAGCTCGGTGGGCTTGTCGACCGGCTTGGCCATCACTGACCAGGGTACTCGGCCGTTCGGCCGATCGGCCGCAACGGCGGAGGTGGGCGGCATGGCCTCGGCCGCGAGGAGGGCGCCGAGGCGGGCGGCCGCGTCGGTCTGCGGAACGTGGTGGACGTAGATCATCGTCGTCTCGATGCTCTCGTGGCCCATGAAGGCCTTGACGTCGGAGAGCGGGAAGGCTCGGACGGCGAGCGTGCCGAAAGTGTGGCGGAGGTCGTGGAAGACCAAGCGGTCCTTCTTCTCGCGGAGGTGGCCGAGGCCGGCGTCGTGGAGCGCGGCGTAGAAGCGCTTGCGGAGGCGGCTGTCGTCGAAGTAGCGGCCGACCTCGTTCGGGAAGACGAGGTCTCCGGGAGCGGTGAAGAACTCGCGGCGGCTGAGGGCGTCGAGGGCTCGAGCGACCTGGTCGACGAGCGGGACAGAGCGGACTCGGCCGGATTTCGGGCTCCCCTCCTCCCAGCGCGTGACGCCCTTGCGAACGAGGATGCGCGCGCCGGCGAAGTCGACGTCGGCCCAGCGGAGGGCTCGCAGCTCGCCCATGCGCAGGCCGGTGTAGGCGGCGGTGAGGAAAATCGCGGCGTCCTGCTCGTCGCGGGCGGCCCCTCGCAACAGCCTCGATCTCGGACGGCGAGAGGACGTTGAAGTCGCCCGAGCGCTTGAGCGTGATCCGCTCCGCGTCCTCGGCCGGGTTTGACGCGATCCACTTGCGGCGCTTCGCTCGCTTCAAGATGCCGTGCAGCAGCACGAGGATCTTCTGGACCGTTCGGCGGGAGAGCCGTCCGTCGTCGAGCAGGCCGTCGCGGAACGCGTCGATGTCGTCCGTCGTCAACCGCGCGACCGGGGCCGAGGCGCCGAACTGCGGCAGGAGGTAGCGGCGGACCGGTGTTGCGGTAGTCGCGCACGGTCGACGAGCGGCGCTCGCGGTCGTGCTCGACGTAGCGCAGCCACTCGTCGCACGCCTCGCCGAACGTGTGCGTCACCCGCGCGGGCGGTCGCTCCTTCGGAGCGCCGGCGAGCAGCTCCTGAAGCGCCTCGTGCGCGTCCCGAGGGCTGAGGTAGCCGTCGCGCTTCGGTCCGTCCGCCGCCCGCCACCTCGTGGCGCCCTTCGCCGTCTTGCCGTGCGGCTTGACCCAGGCCGACCCGAGCGTCTTCTTGTGCTGCCCCTCGACGTCACGCCAGAGCGCGACCCACACGCGGCCGCGGGCGCCCTGCCGCACCTGCACGTGGCCGCTGACGCTCGCCATCGGGCACTTATGGACCAAGTTTGGGAAACCAAGTGCAACCGGCTGGGCGCTCAAACGGCCTGAAATGGCTCTGCAGAGCCATGGGCCGGGGAGGATTCGAACCTCCGTCTGACGGATTATGAGTCCGCTGCTCTGACCGCTGAGCTACCGGCCCCGCGGGCACGACGGTAGCCGATCGGCGGCCGTTACCTCGGACGTAATCGACACGCCTCCCGGGGCCTGGCACCGTGGCCGGCATGAGCGTTCAAGACACCCTCTCGCTTCCCACCGGGGCCGGCGCCGATTGGCTCCTGCGCCTCGTGCTGAAGGCCGATGCGGCCGTCACCGGCGCCAACGGCGTCGCGTACGTCGCCGCCGCTCCCCTCCTGACGACTGGCTCGGCGTGCCGGGCGGATTCCTCGTCGCGGTCGGCGCCTTCCTGATCGTTTACAGCGGGCTCGTGCTGCGCCTCGCCACCCGCCCCGCCGTCCCGCGCGCCGGCGTCGTCGCCGTGATCGCCGCCAATGCGCTGTGGGCGGTCGTCAGCCTCGCATTCCTCGCGCTGGACGCCTTCTCCCCCACCACCGCGGGGCAGGTCGTCGTCGCCGTCCAGGCCATCGGCGTGGCGGCGTTCGCCGCCCTGCAGTACGTGGCGCTGCGGCGGCTCACACCGTGAGCCGCCGGCGGCCGCCGGCGGGCACGGTCGGCAGGCTGATCGCGAGCAGGATCGACGGGACGGGCAGGAGCGCGATCAGCCAGAGCACCGTGGGCAAGCCGTGCGCGTCGGCGATCGCGCCCAGGCCGACGGCGAACACGCCTCCCAGCCCGATCGCCAGGCCGAGCGTGATCCCCGACGCCAGCCCCAGGCGGCTCGGGAGGTAGGCCTGCCCGAGGATGACCGTGACGGCGAAGGTCGCGATCGTGACGAAGCCGACCGCCCCGAGCAGGACCGTGGCGGCAGCCGCCCCGACCAGCGGCAGCACCGAGAGCAGCGGCAGGAGCAGGACCATCGTGCCCACCAGCACGGCGCGGGCGCCCCAGCGGTCGACCAACCCGCCGCCGACCAGCGTCCCGGCGGCGCCCGCGGCGAGCATCAGGGTCAGCGCGGCGTTCCCCGCCGTCTCCGAGGAGGCCAGCTCGGCCACGAAGTAGGCCGGCACGAACGCCTGCAGCCCGAAGTAGACGCCCGAGCGCAGCGCGATCAGGCCGCTGAGCCGGTTGAACGCGGCCCAGTCGTCCTTCCCCGGGCGGCGCGAGACGCCGCCGCCCGAGGTCGCCCGGTCGAGCTCGCGCAGGAGCGGGAGCTCGCGCCAGGCGAGCGCGGCGGCCAGGAGCGGGAGCGCCAGCAGCCCGGCCGTGCCCGGCAGGCCGAACACCAGCACCAGCGGCGTCGTGAGCACCGGCCCGAGCGCAAACCCGGCGTTCCCGCCGACCGAGAACAGGCTCATCCCCCGCCCCTGCCGCTCGCGCGAGGCGAGGCCGGCGAACTTGGCGCCCTCGGGGTGGAACATCGCCACGCCCACCCCGCTGACCACCACCGCGGCGGCGGTCAGCCCGTACGCGGGCGCGGGCCCGGCCAGCGCGATCCCTACCCCCGCGAGCACGAGCCCGACCGGCATCAGCCACGGGCGCGCGAACCGGTCCGACAGCAACCCGAACAGCGGCTGGATGATCGAGGAGCCGAGGGTCGACGCCAGCACCAGCGCGCCCAGCCCGGCGTAGGAGTAGCCCCGCTCGGCCGCCAGGAACGGCAGCAGCGCGGGCACCGCGCCCTGGCAGACGTCCACGCACAGGTGGCCGCCGCCGAGCACGGCCAGCGCGCGCCGGTCCAGGCCCCGGGTCACGACTCGCGCGCCACCCGCTCGGCGAGGCTGTCGCTCGGCCCGATCGCGAGCGTGACGGACCCCCCGCGCCGGACCACCGCCGCCGAGCGACCGGACAGCTCGGCCTCCGCCCAGTGCCGGAGCTTCTCCGCGAACTCGGCCTCGTCGCGCCGCGAGTCCCACCGCCAGCGCATGACGAGCACGCTCGCCTCGTCGCAGCACTCGCCACCCGTGATCGGGCGGGCGCGCCACAGCTCGTAGCGATCGCCGCCCCAGCCCTCGGCCGCGTCCGCCGAGCCGCCGCCGCCGGCGCGGGCGAGAAGCTCCCGGGTCTGCAG
>JBOGYU010000035.1:0-18345 GCA_050696935.1 Solirubrobacteraceae bacterium
CGCGTGCGCGTAGACCGCCGCGCAGGCGGCGTGGGCGGGCGGGAGGCCCTTGGCGAGCATCGCGCCGATCACGCCGCTCAGGACGTCGCCGGTGCCGGCCGTCGCCAGCGCGGGCGCGCCGCCGCGGGAGATCGCCACCCGGCCGGTCGGGGCCGCCACGATCGTGTCGTCCCCCTTGAGCACCACGAACGAGCGCGAGCGGGCGGCCGCCGCGCGGGCGTGCTCGAGCCGCGCGCGGGCGATCTCGCCGGAGTCGATCTCCAAGAGCCGCCCGAGCTCGCCCGCGTGCGGGGTGAGGATCGTCGGCCAGCGGCGGCCCGGCAGGTCCTCGGGGAAGCAGCCCGCCAGCGCGTTGAGCCCGTCCGCGTCGATCACCAGCGGCACGTCGACCCGCTCGAACAGCTCGCGGGCGTACGCCTGCGCCTCCGGACCGCGGCCCAGCCCCGGCCCGAGCACGACGGCGTCCGCCCGCCGGATCGCCTTCAGCGTGGGCTCCACCGCCTCGGCCGTGATCGCACCGCCGTCCTCCGGCAGCCCGACCATCATCGCCTCCAGCAGGCGCACCGAGAACGTCGGCTCCAGCGAGGCAGGCGCGGCGACGGTCACGTACCCCGCCCCAGCCCGCATGGCGGCGAGCGCGGCCATCGCGGGCGCGCCGGTGAGGCCGGTCGAGCCACCGATCACGAACACGTTGCCGGACGAGAACTTGGTCGACGCCGGCGTCCGCCGCGGCATGTCGCGCAGCACCGCGGCGCCGATCAGGCCGGTCTCCGGCTTGGCGGGTCCGCCGCGCGGGATGCCGATCTCGATCACCTCGACCTCGCCGGCGCACTCCTTGCCGGGGTGCACCCACAGGCCGGGCTTGGCGCGGTGGAAGGTCGCCGTGGCAACGGCGCGCACCGCCGGGCCCGCCACCTCGCCGGTCGACGCGTCGACGCCCGATGGCACATCGGCCGCCACCACCGGCGCCTTCGCAGCGTTCATCGCCTGGATCACCTCGGCGGCGGGGTCGCGCGGGGCGCCGGTCGAGCCGGTGCCGAGCAGCGCGTCGACGATCACGTGCGCGCGGTCCAGCCGCCCCGTCTCGAAGGCGGCCGGCTCCGCGCCCGGCAGCCGGCGCGCCTGCTCCTGCGCGTCGCCCTGCATCCACTGGGCCGGCCACACCGCCAGCACGTCCACCTCGCGCCCCGCCTGGCGTAGCAGCCGCGCCGCCACCAGCCCGTCACCGCCGTTGTTGCCCTTGCCGCACACGATCGCGATCCGCCCCGCGGGCGCGCGCTGGGCGATCACCCGCGCGAGCCCCTCCCCCGCGCGCTCCATCAGGTCCAGCGACGGGACGCGCTTGGTCTCGATCGCCCACTTGTCGGTCGCGCGCATGAGCTCCGCGTCGAGCAGAGGCTCCAGCCACCGCGGCAGGCTCACGACGTCCCCTCCGGCCGACCGCTGCGCCCGGCGGACGGGCCGAGGGCGGCGACCGCGGCGGCCGTCTCGCGCGTGTGCGTGAGGGACACGCTCACCGTCGCGCCGAGCTCACGCGCACGGTCGGCGGCAGCGCCGGACAGACGCACCTGCGGCGGACCGTTCCCGGCACGCACGATCTCCACGTCGCGCCAGCTCCAGGCATCGAGGCCGAGCGCCTTCGCCACGGCCTCCTTGGCGCAGAAGCGCGCCGCCAGGTGCATCGCCGGGCGCGCCCGGCCGGCGGCGTAAGCTCGCTCGCCGTCCGTGAAGAGGCGCTCAGCGAGGCGCGGCCGGCGGGCGAGCGCACGCTCGAGGCGCTCGATCTCGACGAGGTCGATGCCGATACCCCGCATGGCCCGGCGACTCTACTCGGCCGCGTGGTGTCATCACGTGGCGAACGGCTGCGTCGATCCCTCGCGTCGCCGTCAACTGACGGAGACGGTGCCGACGTCGCGCAGCCGGAAGCCCGCCGCGATCGCATCATCGCGCGAGCTCACCTCGAGCTTCCGGTACACGTTCTTCAGATGCGACCGCACGGTCTCGGCGGAGAGCACCAGCGTGCGTGCGATGTCGTCGGTGGAAGAGCCCGCGCAGAGCAGGTCCAACACCTCCCATTCGCGGTCGGTCAGGGTGCTGCGCACCGGTCGCAGGCCGACGCCGCCGGCCGGCACCTCGCGGAGGTGCTCGACGATGCGCATCGCCATCCGGCGAGAGATAGCCAGCTGCCCGTCGAACGCCGCGCGGAGCGCGCGGGGAAGCGCTCTCAGCTCGAGGTCCTTCGACAGATAGCCCACGGCGCCGGCACGCAGGGCGCGCACGCCGATCTCGTCGTCGCCCGCGCCGGTGAGCATCACGACGCGGATCGCGGGATCGTGCTCATAGATCGCCCGCGTCGCCTCGATTCCGTCGAGACCCGGCATCACGAAGTCCATCACCACGACGTCCGGCCGGTAGAAGAGCGCCAGCTCGACTGCCTCGCGCCCGTTACAGGCGTCCGCGACCACCGTCACGCCGTCCATCTGCAGCGTGTCCCGAATCAGCCGACGCACCAGCGGATCGTCATCAGCGACGATCGCGCGCATGCCGGGAACGCCATCCATGTCGTTCATCGAGTCGGCCACCAAGGCCCTCTCCTTTTGCTTGCGACGCAGGCATGGTAGGGCGTTTCACGCAGCGCGTGGGGGATTTTCCTCACGTTGGGAGGGGGGCGTCGCCCACCGGCGAGGGCCACCGGCCCGCCACAGGCAACCGGAGGCCCGACCTCCGTGGGGGTAGGGCGCCACCGGAGGTCGTGCAGGAAGCCGCCCGGTGCGGCGGCGACATATCACCTTCCGTGCTCGGCGGCCCTGGTCGAAAGTCTGCGTCCGTGTTCGCACAACCGCGGAACCCCGCAGCTAGGAAGCCATGAAGCAGCTCGTGATCGTCGCCGACCACTCGTTCACCGCACGGTCCATCCGGCTCGCGCTCCGGTACACCGCGGGCTTCCGCCTCGCGGGCTTCCTGGACGCGCGGCGGCCGCTTCTGCCAATGCTGACCGGCATGCGTCCCGACATCGTCGTGATCGATGACGGAGGCCAGTCGGACCAGGTGCTGGCACGCGTCAAGGAGGCTGCTGAGGGAGGCGGCGGCGCGAAGACCGTGCTGCTCACGCTCCGCAAGGACGCCGACTGGCTCGAGGACGCCTTCCGCGCGGGCACCGACGTCATCCTGTCGAAGGCGACACCTCCGGCGAGCCTCGGCACGCTCCTGCGAGAGATCGCCTGCGACAACGTGATCCACCGCTACCGGCGCACGCCGCCGGTAGCGGCCAACTTGCCGTGCCAGCTGACCGACCGAGAGCTGGAGATCCTTCGCCTCGTCGCCGAGGGCCACACGAACGGCCGCATCGCGAGCCAGCTGTGCGTCAGCGAGCAGACGGTCAAGTTCCACTTGTCGAACACGTACCGCAAGATCGGCGTCAGCAATCGGACCGAGGCGAGCCGGTACGCGCACGTCAACGACCTGCTCGAGCAACGCGCTGCGAGCAGCGCCCGGCAGGCGGCGTAATGCGCGTCCATGGACGATTGTCGGGGGTAGCGTGGCGTGAGCGTTCCTGGCAAGCTTGCCTGCGTCGGCCACAGAGGGTCGAGCGACGAGGATGACCCCAGCATGACGCTGACTTCACAGGATGGCACGTGGCCGCTCCGCCCCGTCGGAGCGTCGCCGGCTGGCTCAATTGTCGCTTCGGGGAAGCAGAACCTGGACGAGCGGCCGCAAGGCAGCCGCGCGCGCGACGTGGCGCCCGGCCGCGGGCGCCGTGCGCGGCGCGCGAGGGCCGAGCTCGAGCGAGAGGTGGCGCGCCTCGAGCGGCGCGTCGCGGAGCTCGAGGACCAGAAGGCGGATGCGGAGCGTCTCGCCGGCATCGCCGCCCACGAGCTGATGGAGCCGCTCGTGATGGCGGAGGCGTATGCAGTGCTGCTCCAAGATCGTCTCGGCAACCGCCTCGATCTCGAGGCCCGCGACGACCTGGCCGCCCTGGTCAGAGGCGCGGCCCGCATGCGACTGCTCGTCGAGACGCTGCTCCACGACGCCCGCTCTGCGGATCGGCCCCTCAGACGGAGGTCCGTCGACCTCGAGCGGATCGTGCACGACTGCATCGGGCTGCTGGGACCCGAGATCGCCTTGCGCAAGGCCCGGGTCACGGTGCCGCCGATGCCGGTCGTGCGCGGCGACGCCGCACTGCTCACGGGCGTCATCCAGAACCTGATCGTCAATGCGCTCAAGTACGGTCCACGCAAGGGTGGCGAGATCCGCACGGAGGCAAGCTGGGAGGGCTCGCGGTGGAGGATCGGCGTCGCCAGCGAAGGCCGCACCATCGAGCCGAACGAGCGCGAGCGCATCTTCGAGCCCTTTGAGCGGGGCCGCAAGGAACGTCGGGCGCGCGGCGCCGGCCTTGGCTTGGCCATCTGCCGCCGGATCGTCGAGCGCCACGGTGGCGAGATCGGCGTTGAGCCGCGGCCCAAGGGCAATCTCTTCTACTTCACCCTGCCGGCCGACGGCGCGCGCGCGCCGGCCGCCGCCGCCCGAGCGTCCAGCTGATGGGCTAGGGCTCGAGCCCGCGTAGCCGGCGAGCGACGAGCACGGCATCCTGGCGGGAGCGCACGTCGAGCTTGCGCAGGATGCTCTTGACGTGTGAGCGGACCGTCTCCAGGGAGAGCACGAGTGCGTCCGCGATGTCCTCGGTCGTCTTCTCCTCGGAAAGGAGGTCGAGGACCTCCCATTCGCGCGCGGTCAGCGAACTCCGGACGGGACGCATCCCCCGCCCACCTTCCGGCAAGCGCCGCAGATGCTCGACGAGCCGCATCGCCATGCCCCGGGAGATCGCCGCCTCGCCATGCAGGGCGGCCTCCAGCACACGCGGAAGCGCCTCGATGTCCAGGTCCTTCGTCAAGTAGCCGGAGGCGCCCGCGCGCAGACCCAGCACCCCTATCTCGTCGTCGACTGAGCGCGTCAGCATGATCACGACCTGGTCAGGCCGCTTCTCCATGATGCGCCGCGTCGCGGCGACGCCGTCGAGGTTGGGCATGACCACGTCCATGAGGACGATGTCGGGCTTGTAGTAGAGGACCAACTCGACCGCCTGGACGCCATCGAGCGCCTCGGCGATCACGACGATGCCCGCGCGCTGCAGCGTCTCCTTGATGATCCGACGGGCCAGCGGGTCGTCTTCGGCGACGATCGCCCGTATCCGTTGCTCCGCGCCGGCCTCCTTGCCAGCCTCGCGAGACTCGTCGGTCGCCTGCATGAAGTCGAACGTACCAGGAACCAGGCCACCGGCGCCACCCGTGGAGGAACCGAGCGCCACCCGGGCACCCTGTCGGTGCCGGGCGGGCGGGCGGCGACGACGCTCACGCCGCGGGTGACGTCCTCCCCCTCGCGTTGGGGGTGGCATGCCTGGAGAAGGTGAGGGCGGTGCCCATTGGGGGAGACGAGCGCCTCCGCCCGGACGGCCGGAAGTGCCCTCGCCGGCAGTCGCAAGATCACCTTCCCGAACGTCCGCCGGCTTTCGAGACTCGGTCCGTGCAGACCTTCCATGGTCACGGACGCCGATGATCCGCCGCTTCAGCGACCTGCAGGCCGGGTTGGCGGCGGACGCGACGCTGCGCAACATGCTGGGGCTTCTCGACCAGAAGCTCGAGACGAACGCCAAGCTGCCGCTCTTCTCCTACGAGGCCGCGCAGGAGGGCTTCGACGACTGCGCCCAGTTGTTTGACCGCCTCGGGGCCGCCGAGCGCGCGCAGATCGACGAGCTCCTCCAGGGGCTGGAGCGTCACCTGAGGACGCTGATCGCGAAGTGAGACGCCCAGCAAGGCACCGCCGGGTGGATGAGGCAACGAACGAGCACGGATCGCAATTCGGGCGGGGCAACGACGCCGCCCTGAAGGGAGTCACCATGTCCTTGAGCAGCCACCGCACCGCAATCGCCCCGCGCCATGCCGGCGTCCTCCAGGGGCGCTTCCGCCGGGGCACCGTCATCGACGAGAGCCTGGAGTGCCAGCAGGCCGTCGCGCGCGCGGTCACACGGGCGAGACAGGGCGATCGGGACGCCCTCCGGTACCTGTACGTCTGCTACGCGGACAGCGTGTACGGCTACGTCTCCAGGATCGTGCACGACGAGCACGAGGCCGAGGACATCACCCAGCACGTCTTCGCGAAGCTGATGACCGTGCTGCCCAAGTACGAGCAGCGCGAGGTGCCGTTCACCGCCTGGATCCTGCGGGTCGCACGCAACCTCGCGCTCGACCACCTGCGCCAGCGCCGGCCGGTCCCATGCGAGGAGGTCCGGCCTCCGGAGCAGCCCGTGGACGCCGCCGAGCACGACCGCGCCCTGAGCCTGAGGGATGCCCTCGCCGCCCTGCCGCGCGAGCAGCGCGAGGTACTGGTGCTCCGGCACGTCATCGGCCTCACGCCCGGCGAGATCGCCGACCGGCTGGGCAAGACCGAGCCGTCGGTCCACGGTCTGCACCACCGCGGCCGCGGCACGCTCCGGGCGGCGCTCCGGGAGTCCGACACGGCGCCGGCCGTGGCCGCGTGACGCGGCCCGCTCGGACGGCCGTTGTCATCGTGGTGGCGTCGCTCACGGCGCTGCTCACCTCATGCTCCGGCGGCGCCAAGACAGGCACCGCCGCGCCGCCGCGCATCTTGACCGGGCCCTTCGAGCCCTCGGCCTCGGCACCGGCGCCGCCGCTGCCGCCTGGCGCGTTCGCAGTGACGGCGGGAACAGTCGTCTACCAGGCCGCCGCGGATCGGAACCACGTCGTCTGGGAGACCGGGCCGGTCCAAGGCGCGGGCCCGCGGACAGCCCTCCTTCAGCGCGACCTGCGAAGCGGGCGCAGGACCACGCTCGCGCTGGAGGTCTTCCCGGGTTACGGGCTCGCATCGACGACGGGGTGGGTCGTGTACGCAGAAGGACTGGAGGGCCGACGGCTCGTCGCCATCGCACACGATGGCTCCAAGCGGATCGTTCTGTCGCACTCGCTCGCGGCGCCCATGGCCGCCCGCGGCGAGCTCGTCGCGTGGGCGGAGGAGAGGCAGGGGGTCCAGCAGGTCATCGTCCGCGACATGGCTAAGGGCGCAGCGTGGCTGGCAGCCAAGAGGCGCCGCTGCGAGCAGGGGCGCTGCCATCACATCGGTGCCGTCGCACTGGCCGATCGCGGCGTCGTCTTCACCCGTAACGCTTCAGGTCCAGACACGTCCCTCGTCGTTCGGCGCTCCTTCGCCGACGCCCGTGTCAGCACGGTGAAGATCGTGAACGATCCTCAGCCCGACCTCGTGCCGTCCTCGGCCGGCGCGCTCTATCACGCGTTCGGGCGCGGTTGGTATCGCTGGGACTTCGGTCAGACTCGCCCGCGCCGCGCGAGCTTCCCGGCGAATTCGGCCGCTCAGCTCCTCGGTTACGAGCACGGCCGCTGGTTCATCTTGACGCACGACGGATGCGAGGCGGGCGTGGTGGCCGTTCGCGACGCGGGTCGCCGCACTCGTATCGGTCCACCGCCGGCCGTGCGAGCGCGCGCAGCACACGCCCACCGGACCTGCATCGCGCTTGGGTCGCTTGCGTGGACGGGACGGCAGGCCTTGACCGCCTGGGGACTCGTGCCGGCCGAGTCCCTGGAGGGGCATTCCGACGCGGGGATTGCCGGCGTGGGCCATATCGGAGCGGCCCTGCCGTAGGGCGCCTGCCCCGCGGCACATGGACCGAACCGCGAGCTCGGTCGTCGGCACTGGAAGCGCGGCGCTCCTGCGTTCGTTTCCTCTGGTGGGCAACCAATTTACGCGTCGTGTACCAGGTCGAAAGCTCGGGCTACCTGCTCAAGAGGCGCCGTATGGCGCGCGGAGGCGTGCGGTCGCGCGCCCGCGTCAGCCGCACCGTCGTGCTGCTCGGCCTGACGAGCCTGTTTACCGACCTCTCCTCCGAGATGGTGGCGGCGATCCTGCCGCTGTATTTCGTGTACTCGCTCGGGCTTACACCGCTGCAGTTCGGGATCATGGACGGCCTCTACCAGGGCGCCAGCTCCCTCGTACGGGTGGCGAGCGGCTTTGCCGGCGACCGCTGGCGCCGCCACAAGGAGGTCGCGGCGCTCGGCTACGGGCTCTCGGCGGTGACGAAGCTCGTCTTCCCGCTTGTCGGTGGGGCCTGGAGCGCGCTGGCCGCGGTCGTTCTGGTGGATCGCACCGGCAAGGGCATCCGGACGGCGCCGCGCGACGCGCTGATCTCCCTCAGCTCGCACCGGGAGCGGCTCGGCGAGGCCTTTGGGGTGCATCGGGCGCTGGATACGGCGGGGGCGATGCTCGGCCCGCTGGTCGCCTTCGCGCTGCTCGCCCTGGCGCCGGGAGCCTTCGACTCGGTCTTCGTCGTGAGCTTCTGCTTTGCGCTGATCGGCCTGAGCATCCTGGTGCTCTTCGTCCGCAACCCGCCGCGCGCGGCCGTGCGGCAGGCCGCGGGTGAGCGTCCGTCGCTCCGTGCCGCGGTGGGCCTGCTCAGGCACCCGAGGTTCCGGACGCTCGTCATCGTGGGTGGCGCGCTGGGGCTCGCGACGGTCAGCGACGGGTTCGTCTATCTGCAGCTCCAGCGCCAGATCGGGTTCGACACTGGCCTGCTGCCGCTGCTCTACGTGGCCACGGCGCTCGTCTACATGTGCCTGGCGGTGCCCGTCGGCCGCATGGCTGACCGGTTCGGACGCGGGCGGATCTTCCTCGGAGGCTACGGACTGCTGCTCTTGGTCTACGCCTCGCTGCTGATGCCGGCGCAGGGGATCCCGCAGCTCGCGCTGAGCCTGGTCATGTTCGGCGCCTACTACGCCGCCACCGACGGGGTCCTGATGGCGTTGGCGAGCGCGGTCCTCCCGGGGCAGCTGCGCGGCAGCGGGCTGGCGATCCTCGTGACGGCGACCAGCCTCGGCCGGCTCTTTGCCTCCGTGCTCTTCGGCGCGCTCTGGATCGCGGTCGGGGTCGAGGGCGCGGTGATCGCATTCGCCGGAGCGCTCGCGGTGGCCATCGCCGGCGCCGCCGCGGCGCTCGGGCGGCGGGGGGAGGGCCACGCCCTTGCGTCCTAGCGCTCGCCGACCGTCCCGCGGCCTGATCTTCGGGCTCGTCGTGGCCGTCTGCACGCTCGTGGCCGGGAGCTACGTCGCCGTGGCGGTCGTGCGCGGCGGCTCCGAAGCCTCGGGCGACCCCAACGCGCGCCTCGGCAGCTCGTCCGTGGTCGTCTTCCAGCACGTCCGGCGCGACGCTGGCTATGCGCACGTCGCCATGGCTCCCACCGACGGTTCGCGCACCCGCCGGATCACGCCCCTGACGTGCGAGCGAGTCCACTACGCCGCTAATCGGGGCTTGTGCCTCCTGCCCGAGGAGGACCTGCTCGGCCCGAAGTTCAAGGCCATGATCTTCGGGCGCGACTTCCGCGTGCGCCGGGAGATCCGCTTGGCCGGCATCATCACGCGCGCCCGTGTCTCGCCGGACGGGCGCTACGGCGCGGCGACGGGCTTCGTGATGGGGCACTCGTATGCGGAGGACGACTTCTCGACGCAGACCAGCCTCATCGACATGGCGACCGGAAAGGTCATCGCCGACCTCGAGGCGTTCGAGGTCACGCTCGAAGGCCGGCGCGTGCGCCCGCAGGACCGTAACTTCTGGGGCGTGACGTTCGCCCGCGACGGGAACCGCTTCTACGCGACGATGCGGACCGGCGGCCGAACGTACCTCGTCGAGGGCGATATCGGCCGTCGCCAGCTTCGCACGCTGCACGAGAACGTCGAATGCCCGTCGCTGTCGCCGGACGAGACCCGGATCGCATACAAGAGGCGCATGGGCTCCGGCGGCGAGTGGCGGCTGTACGTGCTCGACCTGCGGACGATGCAGGAGACGGCGCTTGCCGAGGGGCGGCCAATTGACGATCAGGCGGAGTGGCTCGACGACCGGAACGTGCTCTACGGGCTCGACGGTCATGTCTGGTCGGTCCCAGCCGACGGCAGCGGACGCCCGCGCCGGTTCCTGAGCGACGCGCTCTCGCCTGCTGTTCAGCGGTAGGCCCGAAGGCACCGGCTGGCTACTCGACGGTCACCGTCTTGGCGAGGTTGCGCGGCTGGTCGACGTTCAGGCCGCGCCGGCGCGCGATGTGGTATGCGAGCAGCTGGAGCGGGATCACCGCGAGCATCGGCTGGAGCATCCAGTCGGTCCTCGGCACGATCAGGATCTCGTCGGCGTGCGGCGGCACGGTAGCGTCGCCGTCGGTCGCCACCGCGATGACCGCGGCGCCGCGCGCGCGGACTTCCTGCATGTTCGAGACGACCTTCTCGAGCACCGGCGAGTCCGTGGCGACGACGACGACGGGCGTGCCGTGGTCCAGCAGCGCGATCGGGCCGTGCTTCATCTCCCCCGCCGCGTAGGCATCGGTGGCGGTGTAGGAGATCTCCTTCAGCTTGAGGGCCCCCTCCAGGCAGACTGCCAGGCCAACGTGGCGGCCCACGTAGAGGAAGAACTGTGAGCCCTGGAAGCGCTCGGCGACCCGGTCCAGGTCCTGTGAGCCGGCCCCCAGCAGCGCCGCGATCGCGTGCGGCAACCGCTTGATCTCCATGACGAGCTCGGCCCGGCGCTCGGCGGGCAGCGTTCCGCGCAGCTCGGCGATCCGGAGCGCAAGCAGGTACATCACGGCGACCTGACAGGTGAAGGTCTTCGTGGCGGCGACGCCGATCTCGAGCCCGGCGCGCGTGTAGAGGACGCCATCGGCGTCGCGCGTGGCCTGCGAGCCCATGATGTTGGTGACGGCGAGCACGGTGGCGCCGTGCCGGCGCGCCAGCCGCATGGCGGCCAGCGTGTCGAGCGTCTCGCCTGACTGTGTGATGCCGATCACGAGATCGCCGGGACCGACGACCGGATTCCGGTACCGGTACTCGGAGGCGATGTCGATCTCCACCGGCAGGCGCGCCCATTCCTCGATCGCGTAGCGCCCGATCAGGCCAGCGTGGTAGGAGGTGCCGCAGGCGACGATCACGATCCGCCGCACGGAGCGCAGCAGCACGTCGTCCACCGAGCCGAGCTCGGGGAGGTCGACGCCGTCCGGGCGCGCGGTGCGGTCGGCGATCGTCGCAGCGACGGCGTCCGCCTGTTCATGGATCTCCTTGAGCATGAACGTCTCGTAGCCGCCCTTCTCGGCCGCGTCGGCGTCCCAGTCGACCACCTCGACCGCACGCTCGAACGGCTCACCGGCGGCCGTCATGAACCGCACGCGATCCGCGCGCACGGCGACGATCTCGTCGTCCTCGAGTGCCAGCACGCGCCGGGTGTAGGGCAGGAAGGCCGGGATCCCGGAGGCCAGGAACTGCTCCCCGTCGCCATGACCGACGATCAGCGGGCATTCCTTGCGTGCGCCGACGAGCAGGTCGGGCTCGTCCGCTGCCATGGCTACGAACGCGTAATGTCCCTGCAGGAGACCGTAGGCGCGGCGCGCGGCCTCCACAAGACCGCAGTCGTCGAGGTCGCGGGCGATCAGGTGGGCGATCACCTCGACGTCGGTCTCCGACGTGAACACCGCGCCGGAGGCGACGAGCTCCTGTTTGAGGTCCATGTAGTTCTCGACGATGCCGTTGACGACGACGTGCACGCGGTCGTCGGTGTCGAAGTGCGGATGGGCGTTCTCCTCGCTGACGCGACCGTGGGTCGCCCAGCGCGTGTGACCGATGCCCATCGTGGCCGGCGGTGCGGCGATCGCGACCGCTCCCGGCTCGTCGCCGGCGCACTCGACCGCGGCGCTGAGCGCGCTCAGGTTGCCGACCGCGCGGACCGACTCCAGCCGGCCGTCGGCGAGCACCGAGATGCCCGCGGAGTCATATCCGCGGTACTCGAGCTTCCTGAGGCCGGCGAGGAGGATGTCCTGAGCCGGGCGATGTCCTATGTAGCCGACTATCCCGCACATGTCGATTCCTCTGCGCAAATGAAACGGGAGCCGCTCTTGCAGCTCCCCTCGGGGGACGCGATTCTAGACGCAGCCGTCGATACCTCCGCGGCGTGCTAGCGACCTGCCGCCCCGATCCGGGCGAGCACGGCGACCCGCTCGCGCCTCGACACGGCCGCGAGCGCGACCAGGCCGATCCCGAATGTCGGTGCTCGACGGTTGCCGGAAGCCCCTCGCCGTCGCGCTCCCGGACCACGCGACGACGTCCGGACAGCGGAAGAACTCGAGGCGGATAGCCGTTGTATTTGTACAGTGTCGTCTAACGAGACACCCCCCCGGCAGGCGCCGACCGTTGCTGCTCCCTAGTGACAAGCCGGCGGGTCTCCAGCGCTGCTCGCACACCGGTCTGACGATCCCGGAGTGCCATTGTCAGCATTGCCTTGTAGCGCTGATCCACCGGCACGCGCCTCGGCTTTCTGCCAGCGAACTCGCCAAGTCCTCATGGCCGCAGGGCCTCTCCGGTCCATCGCCCGCACAGCGACCGGCTCGGGGCAGGTGATCCTCCGGAGCGATGGACGAGCTCGACCCAGGTGCTCCTCGAGCACGACTGGGACGCATCGTCCCGGGCGGCGACCGGTCACGAAATTCCTCCACGAACCTCGACCTGGCCGCTCGCCAGGAGTACAATGCGAGCGATCTGCTGTCCACGCCGGTGAGTGCGTGTACATCACGGATGGCTACCTCCATTCCACCTAGGCGCGCACGCGGCAAGGACCGCTTTGGGCACCGGAAGTGATCGCGTGAGGCGGCTCTTGCGCTGGTCGGTCGCCTGCGGATTGGCGGTGGTTTCCCTTTCACTGGTGCTCTTGCATCCCGTCGGGTACGTCCAGGCCGGCGCCGCAGACGGCATCCCACCCACCAACACCGCGCCGCCAACCATTTCCGGCACGCCACGCGATGGTGAGACGTTGGCGGCCGACCCTGGCACGTGGTCGGGAAGCGACCCGCTCGCATTCGCCTATCAGTGGCGCCGGTGCGACACGCAGGGTGATGCGTGTGTCGAGATCGATGGCGCGCGTGGGACGACGTACACGCTTACGGCAACCGATGTGGGTTCGACGATAGCGGTGACCGTCAGCGCCTCCAATTCGGCGGGGGAGAGCAGTGCGAGCTCCGCGCCAACTGCCGCGGTCGAGGCCGCGCCGCCGTTCAACGTCACGGTTCCCGTGATCTCGGGCGTCGCCGAGGAGACCCAGACGCTCACGACGGACACTGGCAGCTGGACCGGTACCCCGCCGTTGATCTACACGTATCAGTGGCGGCGCTGCGACTCATCCGCGGTCTGCAGATCGATCAAGGGCGCAACGAACCCGACCTACACCCTGACGTCGGCCGAGGTGGGCTACCGCATCCGCATCCGCGTCTACGCCACCAACGCCGCGGGCACCGTCTACGCGTTCTCCAAGGCCACCGCCATCGTCGTTGCCGCCACGCCGCCTGTCAACGTCGCCCCTCCGACGATCTCCGGGATCACTCGACAGGATGAGACGCTGACGGCCACGACCGGAACGTGGAGCGGAACTTCTCCCCTCGCGTATCGCTACATGTGGCGCCGCTGCGCCGCGGACGGCTCGAACTGCGTCACGATCGCCGGCGCCGCCGCGCCAAGCTACGGGCTTACGGCGGCAGACGTGGGGAGCAGAATCCGTGTGCGCGTGACCGCGACGAACGTTGCAGGCTCCGCCGGCTCCACGTCCAAGCCGAGCCCAGTGGTAATGCCTCCGTGCCCGAGCTTCGGCTCCAAGAGCAAGGTCGGCACCATCAGCTTCCCGCAGGCGAAGGAGCTTTCCGGCATCGCTGCGAGCCGGCGCAACCCCGATGTCCTGTGGACCCACAACGATTCGGGGGACACCGAGCGCATCTTCGCGATCAGCGCCACCGCCGCCCACCTCGGCACTTACATCGTGAGCGGCAACAAGCAGATCGATTGGGAGGACATCGCCGTCGGACCTGGGCCGGAGAGCGGGCTCACGTATGTCTACATCGGCAGCATCGGCGGAAACAGCGGGCGCCATATCATCTACGCCTATCGTGCCCCGGAGCCACTGGTCAGCTCCACCCAGAGCCCGGTGTCGGTCACCTTTCCGTCCGTGGTAAAGCTGCGCATGCAGTATCCGAACGATGAGCGGTACAACGCAGAGACGTTGATGGTCGACCCGCTGACTCGTGACATCTACGTCGTCACCAAGTCGTGGACGGGCTACGCAAAGGTCTTCAGATATCCGGCCGCAGATCAGGATCCGGCCATCACCTTCACGCTGCAGCGCGTCAAGACGTTGAAGCTTCCCGGCGGCGCCACCGCTGGAGACTTCTCGCCTGACGGGCAAGAGTTCGCTATCAAGGGCCTCGACTACACCTACATGTGGCAGCGGCCGAGTGGTGTATCGGTGGCGGCAGCTTTCTACACCCCGCCGTGCCAGGTTTCGCATGGCCCCGGTGAGGCCATCGGCTTCCACGCCGACGGGGCGGGCTACTTCACGGTCACCGAAGGCACCTCGCAGCCCCTGTACTGGTTCCCGCGTCAGAGCGGTTAGGCCCGTCGAACGCGGCCGTCGCCCCCAGGCCGGCGTATCGCTGCCAGCCGTCGGCGCGCACGATGGTACCGGCGGCGACATTGTCGGCCACGAACCCGCCGAGGGAGCGCCAGAAGCGTCCGCGAGGACTTGCAGGCGCACGCGGCCGGGTGTTCGGATGGTGATGGCCGAGCACACGGCGCGCCGAGCTCGTCGTCGAGGCCAGGGCCGGCGCGCACCACACGCGCGACTTCGAAGACGTTGTGGCGTGGCTGGCCCAGCAGATGGCCTGCTCGCCGATCACCGGGCTGCTGTGCGTCGGCTGGCGCACCGTCGGCGCGATCGTCGAGCGCGTTGCCGCCGACCACCTCGATGAGGACCGCCTGCAGGGCCTGGTGTGCATCGGCGTCGACGAGATCAGCTTCCGCCGCGACGAATGGAACGCGCACGACCGCTCGCACACCCCGACCGGCCGCTGGGTCACGGGCACCCGGTGGTCGCTGCTCAAGGCACCTGAGCACCAGACGATCGGCCAGCTCGCGACGCTCGCCGAAGTCCAGGCCGAGAACCGTCGGGCTCTACCGCGCCTTCCTGCTGCGCGAGGATCTCCGGCTGCTCTACCACCTGCCCGACCGGCGCTGGCTTCCGAACACCTGGACGCCTGGCTGGCCTGGGCCGCCCGCTCGCGCCTGAAGCCGTTCGTGCGGCTCGCGCGCACCCTGCGCGAGCACCGCGCCGGCATCCTCGCCGCGATCCGCCTCGGCCTCTCCAACGGCCGCCTGGAAGGCCTGAACTCCAAGATCCGCCTGATCAGCCACCGCGCCTTCGGCTTTCACTCCGCCGACCCCCTGATCGCGCTCGTCTACCTCTGCTGCGCCGGCCTCACGATCGAGCTCCCGCGATGAGCTTCACCCACAACTCGACAGGAGCGCCCGATGATCACGCCACGGACGAGACCGCCCCTCCGCCTGCGGCATCAACGGCTCGATCCGAGTCCACGCCGCCTCGCGAAGTTCTGCTGAACGCGTCACCCACCCAGACTCCGGCGATCACCAGCACCGACTTGGGAGACACGCCCTAGCCGAGCGCTGATCTTCGGCCAGCTCAACCACCGCTCGGGGACCACCGGCAGGTAGTCGGCGAGCGTCCGCCACTCGTTCCCTCCGTCCCCGTCCGCTCCCGATCGGAGCGTTCGGGGCGATCAGCCAGGGTCGAAGGAGGAACCACCGTTGCAGGAAACCGTACCGGTCGGGCAGGTCGCGACCACCGATGAGACATTGGGGCCGCCTCGTGACCGTGGCGCACCGCCATCGCTATCCGCGCACGCAGCAGCCCGTCGGCGAGCAGATCGAAGACCGGGCGCGCTCGAGGAGCAAGTCGGCGATCTCGCGCACGTTTGTCGCGCGCAGGCGCGAGACCTGGCCGAGCTGATGTCGCGGCGGCTCGACGACGTTCGGCTGGCGGCGCTGATGCTCGATGGGATCGAGCTCGAGGGCCGCTGCAAGTGGTCGCGCTCGGGACAGAACCGACTCACCGGCGCGGCGGATGCGGCCAAGCGCGCTCGTCAGTGGCAGTCAGTTGAGCCCGAGTCGGTGAAGGTCTTGCCTGCCTCCGACACGAACTGCCATTCGTATTCGGTGGGGTGGAGCACGAGCTTCAGGATCCCGTAGGTCTTGCTCCGCACCTCGCTGTTGGGCTCGACGGTCGAGGAGAAGCTGAACAGGCTCCGCCCGCCGGTACCGACGACGAACTGGCGGACGCCGCGGGCGGAATCCAGCGCCGCGTCCGGGGTCTGGGGCGCGAAACGCTCGTATAGGTGGTCGTGGCCGCTGAGCACGATCTCGGCGCGCGCCTCGTAGAGGGCCTCGAAGAAGGCGCCCATCGACGTGTCGCTCCCGCTGGGGCCGGACGAGAAGCGCGGATAGTGGAAGAACGCCAGTGTGCAAGCGGCCGGATTTGCCGCGAGGTCTGCTCGCAGCCACTCCTCCTGCGGCGAGCCGGCCGCGCAGCCCCCGGCCTGGTAACACATCGAGTTCAGTGCGATCAGGTGCCAGCTCCCCAGGTTGAACGAGTAGTAGCCCTTGCTCGGGTTGCCAGCTCGGGCGCCGAAGTAGTCGAAGTAGCCGGAGGCCTTCCCGGAACTGTCGCACCCCGTACCGCCGGTCTTCTGATACTCGTGGTTCCCGGGCGCCGGGTAGGTGATCGACTTCAGCCGGCCCCAGGTCGGGTGGTACGACTGCTCGAACGCGCTCGGGCCCGCGCATTCGTACTGGATGTCGCCGGCCGCCAGCACGGCGTCGAAGCTGGTGCTCACCAGGAGATCCGACGTGTGCTTCTGGTGGCAGGAGGAGGACGTGCCGTTGCCGCCGTTGAACGAGCTGTTCGCCGGGTCGCAGGCGATGTCGCCGGCCGCCGCGATGACGGGCGACGAAGCCGCCGGGGCCGTCGAGACCGTGAAGGTGTTGGCCGAGCTGACTCCGGCGTTGCCGGCGGCGTCCTCTTGCGTGGCGCGTGCGGTGTAGGTCCCGTCTGCCAGCGCGGAGCCGCTCTCCACCGACCACGAGCCGCTCGAGCTCCGTGCCGCGGTCAGCGTCTGCACGGGCGTGCCGGTGGCGGTGTCACCGTCGTACACGGCGACGGTCACGGAATCCTCGTCCGTCGCCTCCGTGCCGGCCGTTCCGCTGAACCGCGGGGTCGCGTCGCTGATCGTGGCGTCGTCCTCCGGGTTCGCCAGCGTCACGGAGGGCGGGACGAGGTCGCCCCTTGCGAGATGGGCTTCGATCGTCGTCTCCGAAAGTAGACCGGGATAGAGGGCCACCTCGTCGAGGCGCCCGGTGAAGTGGCCGTAGCCCGTGGCCGCTCCGGCCCGGAGGCTGGCCGAGTTGCTGATGTTCCCCGTCGTCGAGCCGCTCTTCAGGCGAGAGACGCCATCGACGTAGATCCAGATTCCGGTGTCGCGGTCGAAGAGCACGACGACGTGATGCCAGTTCCCGTCATCTACGAGAACGTCCGGCCCATAGGCGTAGATGGTCACGGCTCCGTCGTTGATCTTGGCCCGGATCTTGCCGTCGTGCGAACCGTCGTCGGTCACGCTCACCACCCAGTCGGGTCCCGAGCTTGTGTTCTTTGACATCAGCGGTGCCTCGTCGTGGACCGTCGTGCTGACCCACGCCTCGAAGGTGAAGTCGTCCGAGCCCATGTCGAAAGCTCCATCCGCCGGATCTCCGAAGTTCACGACGTCGTTCGAGCCGTCGAACCTCGCCGCGCTGTTCGGAGTCTCGAGCAGCGCGCCCGGAGCGCCGAGACCGACCCCGTTCTGGTAGCTGCCGTCGTTGCCGCCGACTGCCTCGTCCGCGGCGACCGTGCCGCTCGTCTCGTTGAGCCGCCAGTAGCCGTGCGGAGAGTTCTCGAGCACGAGATCGCGGTAGGAAGCGTCCGGCGCGGCGGCGATGACGGCGGTCTGCCCCGAGCTCGCGCTGCCGGACCCGGCCGCGTTCGAGGCAGTCACCCGTACCCGCACCGTGGACCCGACGTCCGCGGAGGTCAGCGTGTAGCTCTGGGCGGTTGCGCCGGCGATGTCCGCGCAGCCCGCGCCGGCGTCGTCGCAGCGGCGCCACTGGTACGCGTAGGCGATCGGCTCGGTGCCCGACCAGGTTCCGGGATCGGCGCTCAGCGTCTGCTCGGCCTCGGGTGTGCCTGAGATCGTCGGCGATGCCGTGTTGGTCGGCGCGGCGGCGGCCACCACGGCGGTGGCGTCCGAGCTCGCGCTCGCGGACCCGGCCTCGTTCGAGGCCGTCACCGCCACCCGGATCGTGGACCCGACGTCGTCGGCGGTCAGCGTGTAGCTCTGCGCGGTCGCCCCCGCGATGTCCACGCAGCCCG
>JBOGYU010000036.1:0-13451 GCA_050696935.1 Solirubrobacteraceae bacterium
CCGGCAGCTCGACCAGCACGTCGCGGCCGACCTCCAGCTCGGCGCGGTCGGCCTCGAGGCGCTCGCCGCCCCACGGGAAGGCCGCGATCCACGGCTCGCCTTCCTCCGCCGCCCACGGCTTGTGGTCGAGCACCGCCACCAGCCGGCGGCGCCCGCCCCCGGCGTGCAACCACAGGACCGGGCGCATGAAGCGGCGCGCCCGCACGCCCCGCCAGTGACCCGCGACCTCCAGGCGGTCGCCGGCCACCTCGAAGCGCTCGGTGACGAAGGCCAGCTCGCCGGCCGCCGTGGTATCGGTCGTGGGTCCAGCCATTGACGCCCATTGGCGGCACTCCGCCGCACGCCAGGCTAGCGCCCGCCGAGGACGGCCGGGGTTTGAATCCGGCCCGGAGCGGGTCTTGTTGACAGAGTGTCGCCGCTGCTGAGCACGCGTGCGCCGGTGAGCGTCAATCTGCGGCTCCTCGCCGCCTGCGCGGTGACCGGCGCGCTCGCCGTGCTCGTCGCCGTCTCGAGCGGCGACGAGGGGCGGCCGACCGCCGCCGTCCCCGCGTGCCTGGCCGTCGGCGCCGTGTGCGCCGCGCTGGTCGCCCACCTGCTGCACGCCTCCTCCCGCGCCCTCGCCGACCCGCGGCTGGCGTGGATGTCGGCCGGGGTCACGGTCGCGTTCGCCGGCCTGCTCGCCAACCTCGCCGGGCAGCCCACCGTGTTCCCGGACGGCGGGCCCGTCAGCCAGGACCCCGACGCGATGACGGCGCGCTACCTGATCTGGCACGCCGCCCTCCTCACGGCGGGGCTGCTCGCCGTCGCCCGGGTCCCCGCGCGCGGCACCACCCTCGTCGCCGTCACGGTCATCGGCATCGCCCTGATCGCATACGGGTCGATCTCCGCCGCCCCGTTCGGCGACCTAGCGACGCCCTTCGGCGACTACCACGCCGGCGTCCGGATCGCCGCGGCCGCGCTCTCCGCCGGCCTGCTCGCCGTCACCGCCGCCTGGTGGCGCGCGGCCCGCGGCGCGCCCACCTGGGCCGAGATGTGCGTGATCGCCGCCCTCGCGCTCTGCGCCGCCGACGCCCTCGCGTACCTGTTCGCCTCCGAGCCCTACCAGGGAGCCTGGTGGGCGAGCCTGACGCTCCGCGCCGGCCAGTTCGCGATCCCCGCGGTCGGCCTCGTGATCGGCTTCATCGCCGTCGCCGACCGGCTGCGCGACCTCCAGGACGAGCTCGGCCGCAACCTCGACGTCGAGCGGGAGCGGGCCCGCCGCGAGGAGTCGGCGGGCGAGCGAGCACGCGAGCGCATCGCTCGGCTGATCGGCGGCGACGGCCTGGACGTCGCGCTCCAGCCGATCGTCGACCTCGTCAGCCGCCAGGTGGTCGGCGCCGAGGCGCTCGCGCGCTTCGCCGCCGCCGACGGCACGCCCATCCCCACCGAGGAGAGCTTCCTGGAGGCGCACGCGCTCGGCCTGGGCGTCGATCTCGAGCTCGCCGTGATCGACCGTGCCCTGCGCACGCAGGCTCGGCTCCCCCGCGGGCTCTACCTCGCCCTCAACGTCTCCCCCACCCTGCTCGCAGGCCCGCGGCTCGGCGCGGCCGTCGCCCGTCACAGCGCCGAGCGATCGCTCGTAGTCGAGCTGACCGAGCACCAGCCGGTGGAGGACTACGCGGCGCTCATCGAGGCGCTCGAGCGCCTGCGCGGGCACGGGATCCGTGTGGCCGTCGACGACGTCGGCTCGGGCTTCGCGTCCTTCCGCCACGTCACCCGCGTCAACCCGGAGATCCTCAAGCTCGACCGGACGCTCGTCTCCGGCATCGACGAGGACCCCGTGCGCCAGTCGCTCGCCGGCGCGATCGTCTCGTTCGCGCGCGACGTCGGCGCCATCGTAGTGTCGGAGGGCATCGAGTCCGAGAACGAGCTGGACTGCCTGATGGACCTCGCCGTCGTCTGCGGCCAGGGCTACTACCTCGCGCGGCCCGAGCTCGGGCCCGTCGAGACGGTCGTCGCCTGATCAGGGCACCGGCTCGGCGACCGGCCGCGGCGCGCGGCGGCGCAGGAGCCACACCGCGGGGGCGACCACCAGCGCGGCCCCGCCTATGGCCAGCGCGGCCACGCCGATGGCCGAGAGCGCGAGGCCGCCGAGCAGCGCCAGCCCCGCGCCGGTGCCGCCCGAGAGGAGGTCGTTGAAGCCGAGCAGGCGCCCCCGCTCGGACGGGTGCGTGCAGTCGGCCAGCTGCGCGGTGGCGGCGACGAACGACAGGTTCCAGCCGAGGCCGAGCCCGAACAGCGCGACGGCGGTGGCCGGGACGGACTCCAGCCACAGCAGGCTGATGGCGGAGGCGCCCATCAGCAGCAGCCCGCCGGAGAGCGCCGGGGTGCGCCCGATCCGGTCGATCACCGCGCCGACGACGAGCACGAGCGCGTACATCCCGAGCACGTGCGCCCCGATGATCGGGAACACGGTGTGCCCGGCGTGGCCGTGGTGGTCGACGACGATCGCGCCCGTCAGCGTCATGATCGCCACCATCACCGCGAAGCTCGCCTGCGCGGCGAGCAGTGCCGGGATCACGCCCGGCCGGCGGATCAGCTCGCTCAGCGAGGCCCTCACCGGCGGCGGCTCGCCCGCGTGGGTGTGCAGCAGCTCGGCGATCCGGCGCGGGTCGGGCCGCACCGCGACCACGAGCGCCAGGCCGACGACCATGAACCCGCCGGCGGCGAGCCACAGCAGGCCCAGCGAGTCGCCGTCCAGCTCGCGCCCCGCCAGCAGCGGGCTGAACACGACCGGCCCGAGGATCGCCCCGAACACCGCTCCGAACAGGACCAGCGCGATCCCGCGCGCCCGCCGCTCGGGCGGGTACATGTCGCTTGCCGCGGTGCGGGCGAGCAGCGCGATCCCGCCCGCCGCGCCCACGCCGACGAGCCCGGCCAGCACCGCGGGCGCCGACTCCAGCGCGCTCCCCAGCGCCGCCAGGCAGGAGCCGGCGATCCCGGCGCAGAACCCGCCCGCGAGCACCGGCACGCGGCCGAACCGGTCCATCGCCCGCCCGGCCGGAAGCGCCGCCAGCGCGCCGGAGGCGAGCACGATCGCCGGCCCCAGGCCCAGCAGCCCCTCGATGTCGATCACGAGCACGAGGGTCAGCGAGGCGACCGCGGCCGAGAGCTGCAGCATCCCGGAGTTGGCCGCCAGCGCGCCGGACAGGAGCACCGTGTTCCGGCGGATCGGGAGCGGCCGCGGGGGTGGCACACGGCGCACGCTACTGGCCCCGGTGGCGGCGGGTCGGTTAGGTTCGCGCCATGCCCGAGCTCGGATCGCAGGTGCTGGAGGTCGTCCTCGGCCTCGCGTTCGTCTACCTCGTGTTCAGCCTGATCTGCTCTGCCCTCCAGGAGCTGGTCGCGACGGTCTTCGCCTGGCGCGCGAAGAACCTCGAGGAGGGCCTGCGGAGCATGTTCCAGGGCCTCGAGGAGCCGGACAAGGACGACGAGCTGCTCGACAAGATCGCCCGGCAGCCGCGCATCCAGGCGATGCTGTCGTCGAAGAAGCTGATCGGGCCGGAGACGAAGCTTCCCGACTACCTGAGCGCGCGCTCGTTCTCGGCCGTCCTGCTCGACACCATCGCGCCTCCGGCGAAGGGCGATTCCAGGGACCTGTTCGCGCGGCTCGACGACAAGCTGGACGACGTGCCCCACGAATCGCTCAGGAACGATCTGCGCGGCATGATCGAGGCGGCCGACAAGAAGCGGGACGCACTCCGCGAGGAGATCGAGAACTGGTTCGACGACACGATGAACCGCGCCTCGGGGTGGTACCGGCGCAAGGCGCAGCTGTGGCTCGTCGTGTTCGGCATGCTGATCGCGGCGGTGGGCAACGTCGACACGATCGCCGTCGTCGACCGGCTGTGGAACGACCCGAACGCCCGCGCCGCGATCGTCGCGCAGGCCGAGGGCGCCGTGGCCGCCGGCGACACCGAGGGCCTCCAGGAGCAGGTCCAGGACGACCTCGACGCGCTCGAGCTCCCGGTCGGCTGGACGACCAGCGGCGACCAGACCTTCCCGGGGGGCATCGACCCCCTGAAGATCCTCGGCATCATCCTCAGCGGCCTCGCGATCTCGCTCGGCGCTCCGTTCTGGTTCGACGCCCTGAGCAAGGTCTCGCGCCTGCGCCCGACCGGCAAGCCGGAGGGACGCGCGCCGGGCACCGCGAACCCCTAGCCCAGCAGGTCGCGCAGGAACGGCAGCCCGTCGGCCGCGATTGCGTCCTGCGAGGCCGCCAGCGGCCGCCAGATCGAGGCCGCCGTGGCGATCGTCTCGTTCTCGGCGGTGAAGGACTCGATCACGACGGTGCCGTCGTAGCCGATCGCGGCCAGCGCGTCGCGCACCGCCGGCCAGTCGATGTGGTCGGCCCCCGGGACGCCGCGGTCGTTCGCCGAGGCGTGGACGTGCAGGAGCCGGTCGCCGGCCATGCGCAGCGCCTCCCCCACGTCGCGCTCCTCGACGTTCGCGTGGTAGGTGTCGACGAGCAGCCCGCAGGAGGGCAGGCCGTCGATCGCCTCCAGCGCCTGCTCGACCGTGTTGATCAGGCTCGTCTCGTAGCGCACCAGCGGCTCGATCGCGATCTTCACGCCCCGCGAGGCGCCGTACTCGCACAGCGGCGCGAGGCTCTCGCGCAGCTGCCCGTACAGCCGAACGCGCTCGTCAGAAGAGATCCGCCAGGTCCGCCCGGTCGAGGTGTAGAGGGGGCCGGCGATCGCGCCGGCCCCCACCGTCGCCGCGACGTCCAGGCACTCCTGCAGGAACGCCTGGGTCGTCGCGACGGTCCCCCCGTCGGCGCCGCACAGCTCGCGGCCCGGAGCCATCGCCACCGCGATCGACGCGCCGAGGCCGTGCTCGGCGAGCACCTCGGCGGCCCGCTCCGGCGTCCAGTCGCCGAGCTGCTCGACCGGGAGCTCGACGAGGTCGAACCCCCAGTCGCGCAGCCGCGGCGCCAGCTCCGCCAAGCGCTCGTCGGTCAGCGGCGAGACCCAGATCCACGTGTTGGCGCCGTACTTCAACTCACTGCCAGGGGCCGGGGAACGCGGGCATGTCCTCGCACCCGCACAGCGCGTAGTGCAGCGGCGGCATGTCGGGCTGCAGGTACTGCTGCAGGTTCTCCTGGGAGATCTTGGGCTGCGGCAGGACCCAGTCCTTCGGGACCTCCTCGCCCTTGAGGATCTTCACCGCGGCGATGATCGGCGTCCGCCACTGGTAGGTGGGGTACGTCGGCGCCAGCGCGGTCCAGCCCTCCTCGTTCCACTTCTGCAGGAAGTCCTGCTGGTCCTCGCCGGTGATCGGCGGGACCTCCATGCCGGCGTCCTCGAACGCCTCGCTGGCGGCCACCGACGTCGCGCCGGCGTCCATCCACACGCCGTTGATCTCGCCCTCGCGCTGGATGAAGTCGGACACGATCGACTTCGTGTTCGCCGCGTCGCCCTCGGTGAACTCCACGCCGACGACGTTCAGCTCGCTGTCGTCGAAGATCTCCTTGGCGGCCGACCAGCGGGTCTCCAGCACGTCCACGCCCGGCAGGATCCGCAGCGCGAGGATCTTGCCTCCGGGCTCCACGTTCTCCACCAGGAACTCGGCCGCGTCGGCGCCGAACGCGTAGCCGCCGATCGGGTGGATGAAGGTGACCGGGCAGTCCGTGTTGACGCCGCGGTCGAACACGATCACCGGCAGGCCCTCGTCGCACGCGGCCTCGACGGCCGGCGTCAGCGTCTGAGTCGTGTTCGGGGAGACGATCAGCGCGTCGCAGTTGCGGCCGGCGAGGCCCTCGATGTCGGAGATCTGCTTGTCGTCGCTGGCCTCGGCGTCGACCGCGCGGAAGTTGCCGATCTCCGGGTGCAGCTTGACCTCCTCCTGCATGGTCGTCCAGCCGACCTGGCGCCACGGGTTGTCGACCGCGGCGTTGGAGAAGCAGACGTTCCAGTCGCCCTCGCTGTCGGCCGCAAACTCCGACGTGTCGACCATCTCGGGCTCGATCGCCTGCTCCCAGGGCCTGTCCGCGGGGCCGTCGGGCTCCACCTCGCGCTGGGCGAGCTGGCGCTCGAAGTCCTCCTGGACGAAGAACTCGGACTGCTCGCCGGTGTTGGACTGCTGTTCGGACTCGGCCTCGGGCGCCGGCGCGCCGCCGCCCTCCTCGGACTCGTCGGTGCCGCACGCGCCGATCACCAGCGCGCACGCGAGCAGGGCGAACAGCCCCGCCAGTCTCCTCAAGGACATCGATCCCCTCCTGTGGGTCATTGACAGCCCGCTCACCGCGTCCCCCGCAACCGGTAGGAGGCGAAGGCGACGGCGGCGATGATGATGACGCCCTGCACGGTGTCCTCGAGCGCGCCCGAGATCCCCTGCAGGTTCAGCAGCGTGAACAGCGCCTCCAGCGTCAGGGCGCCGGCCATGGCGGCGACGACCGATCCGCGGCCGCCGCCGAGCACGACGCCGCCGAGGACGACGGCGGTGATGGCCTCGAACTCGAGGCCCCTCCCGACCTGCGCGGAGACCCCGGCGAACCCGCCCAGCAGGATCCCGGCGATGGCGGCCGAGAGCCCGGACAGCACGAACGCGATCGTGCGCACGCGGTTCACGCGCACGCCCGAGAGCCGGGCCGCGCGGTCGTTGTCTCCGGTGGCGATGAGCTGCCGGCCGTAGTCGGAGCGCATCAGCGCCACGGCGGCGGCGCCGACCGCGAACAGCAACAGCACGGACCAGGGCAGCTCGTCGACCAGCGGGATGCCCTCGATCCCCTCCCGCCCGATCGACCGGAACTCCTCCGAGAGGGCGCCGACCGGCGCGCCGCCCGTCCACAGGAACACCGCTCCCTCCAGGATCAGCAGCATTCCCAGCGTGGTGATGAAGGACGGCACACGGAGGACGGTCGAGACCAACCCGTTCACGAGCCCGACGGCCGCTCCGATCGCCAGCAGGAGCGCCATCACGGGCCACGTCGCGGACGCATCGCCGTCGATCAGCCGGGCGGCGACCACCACGATGACGGTCACCAGCGAGCCGACCGACAGGTCGAACCCGCCGGAGACGATCACGAAGTACGCGCCGGCGGCCAGGATCACCAGCGGCGCCGCGCGCTTGAGGTAGGCCAGGAACGGGCCCGGCTCGAGGAAGGTCGGCTGCAGGACCGAGATCCATGCCAGCAGCGCGAACAGGACCAGGAAGATCGTCCCGGTACTGAGCAGCGAGCTCAGGAGCCGGCGGGCGCGCGAGCCGGCGAGCGACTCGAAGCCCTGGGCGGTGGCGGGCTCGGTGCTCATGCCTGCCTCACCGCCCGCCGCGCGTAGAGCGCCACGGCGGCGATGATGATCACGCCGCGCACGACGTCCTTCAGGAACGCGTTCACCTCGAGCTGGTTGAACGTGTTGTCCAGCACCGCGAGGATGAAGACGCCGCCGAGCGTGCCGAGCACGCCGCCGCGGCCGCCCATCAGCGCGGTGCCGCCGAGCACCACGGCGGCGATCGACTCGAGGTCGTAGCCGCCGTCGGTCCCGACCGTCGGCGTGCCGGAGCCGAGGCGGCTGGCGAGGAAGAGGCCGGTGATCGCCGCCGCCACCGAGCACAGCACGTGCGCGGCGACGATCGTGCGGTGGGTCCGCAGGCCGGAGAGCTTCGACACGTCCTCGTCGCCGCCGACGGCGTACACGTGGTAGCCGAAGCGGGTGGAGCGCAGCAGGAACCACACCAGCGCGACGACCGCGGCGAGCAGGAAGAGCGACATCGGGATCGCGCCGAAGCGCGTGTAGCCGAACGACTCCCACGAGCTCGAGACCGCGCCACCCGGCCCGTCCCACTGGTACTGGATGATGCCGCGCAGGATCAGCGCCATGCCGAGCGTGGCGATGAAGGCGTTCACGCGCAGCTTCGTGATCACCAGGCCGTTGGCGAGGCCGACGCCGGCGCCGAAGGCCAGCACCAGCGCGATCGCCGGCACGAGGTTCGCGTCCGACCCGTCCATCGTCTCCGCCCCGAGCAGCGAGCTGAGGCTGATCAGCTGGGCGACCGAGAGGTCGAGCGAGCCGGCGAGGATGACGATGGTCTGGCCGGCCGAGACGATGCCCAGGGCGACCGAGCGCTGCAGCATGTTGACGACGTTGTCGACGGTCAGGAAGTCGCCGCCGTCGATCGTCACGATCAGCCAGGCGAGCAGGAACACGCCCGCGAGCGCGCCGTAGACGGGGAAGGCCGGCGAGGCGAGCACGCCGACACGCCAGGCAGCCGCCCGGCCGTTGCGGGGGGCGGCGGGCGCGGGGGCGCGCTGCTCGGGCTCCGCGACGCTCACGCCGCCTCGCGCTCCTCGACCGCGGCCAAGTGCATGATGTCCGCCTCGCTCGCCCCCGCGGGCAGCTCGCCGACCAGCGCGCCCTCGCGCATCACGAGGATGCGGTCCGCCATCCCGATCAGCTCCGGCAGCTCGGAGGAGATCATCAGCACGGCGACGCCCTCGCGCGCCAGCTTGCGGATCAGGTCGTGGATGCCCGCCTTCGCGCCGACGTCGATGCCGCGCGTGGGCTCGTCGAAGATCAGCACCTTCGGGCGGGTCTGCAGCCACTTGGCCAGCACGACCTTCTGCTGGTTGCCGCCCGACAGGAAGCGCACCTCCTGCTCGGGCCCGCGCGCGCGCAGCTCGACGGCGGTGGCGAGGTCCTTCACGGACATCAGGCCCGGCTCGCGGCGCCGGCGGCGGGAGCCGGGGAGCACCGTCCGCACGGCGAGCAGCATGTTGTCGGCCACCGACTGGGCCAGCGCGAGCCCCTCCGCCTTGCGGTCCTCGGTGATGAAGCCGAGGCCGGCGCGGATCGCGGCTCGCGGCGAGCGCAGCCGGACCGGCTTGCCGTCGAGCTCGACGGTGCCGGCGCGCAGCGGGTCGGCGCCGAAGATCGCGCGAGCGAGCTCCGTGCGCCCGGACCCCTGGAGCCCTGCCAGGCCGACGATCTCGCCCGCCCGCACCTCGACGCTCACGTCCCGCAGCACCGCGGTGGAGGCGCCGCGCACCGCGAACCTGACGTCCCCGACGTCGCCGGCCTCCGCCCGCGGCGGGAAGTAGTCGTCCAGCTCGCGGCCGACCATCAGGTTGACCAGCGTGCGCGCTTCGGTCCCCTGCGCCGGCACCGTGTCGACCCGGGCGCCGTCCTTGAGCACGGTGATCCGGTCGGCGAGCGCGAACACCTCGCGCAGCCGGTGCGAGATGTAGAGCATCCCGATGCCCTGCTCCTGGAGCCGGCGCACGAGCGCGAACAGCAGCTCGACCTCGTGCTCGGCGAGCGCGGCGGTCGGCTCGTCGAGCACGAGGATGCGCGCGTCCAGCGAGCGCGCCTTGACGATCTCGACGACCTGCTGCTGGGCGACCGACAGGTGGCGCACGAGCGTCCGCGCGCCGAAGGAGGTCTCCCCCAGGTCCTCCAGCAGCGCCGACGTGGCCCGCTCCATCCCGCGCCGGTCCACCAGCCCGGCCCGGATCGGCTCGCGGCCGACGAACACGTTCTCGGCCACCGTGCGGTCGGGCAGGAGGTTGAACTCCTGGTAGATGATCCCGACGCCGGCGGCCTGCGCGGCGTGCGGGTTGCCGAACGCAACCTCCTCGCCGTCGATCCGGATCGTCCCGCGGTCCGGGTGGTGCACGCCCGCCAGCACCTTCACCAGCGTCGACTTGCCGGCGCCGTTCTCCCCCACGATCGCGTGGATCTCCCCCGCCTTCAGGTCGAGGTCGACGCCGTGGAGCACCTCGACCCCGACGAAGCTCTTCGTGATGTCGCGCATCTCGAGCAGCTCAGACATCGACCCAGTCCCCCGTCGACGACGAGGCGAGCACCGCGTCGGTCACGCGGGCGGCGCGCAGCCCGTCGGCAAAGCGCGGCAGCCCGGCGGGCTCCTCGCCCGCGATCGCCGCGTAGGTGTCGGCCACGAACGCGTCGAAGCAGTCGAGGTAGCCCTGCGGGTGGCCGACCGGCACCACGGCGTGGCGGGCGGCGGAGGCGCTCAGGAGCGGCGGGTCGCGCCACAGCTCCTCGGTGCGCTCGCGGCGGCCGACCCACAGCGTCTCCGGGCGCTCCTGCTCGAACCGGACGCTCGCGTGCTCGCCGGCGACCTCGAGGTGCAGGTGGTTCTTGCGGCCGGGCGAGACCTGGCTGACCAGCAGCGTCCCCAGCACGCCCGAACGCGTCCGGAACATCACGGTCGCGAGATCCTCGGTGGTGACCGGGCGGCGTCCGTCGCCGTCGCCGCCCCTGCCTCGCGTCTGTCTCGCGTCTGTCTCGCGTCTGTCTCGCGTCTGTCTCGCGCTGCGCGCTCGCCACCGCTTCGCTCGGCGCTCGCCACCGCTTCGCTCGGCCTCGAACGCGCGGGCGGAGCCGCGGTCGGCGCGCTCGGGGATCACCGTGGCGGTCTGCGCGCACACGGCGGCGATCCGCTCGCCGGTCATGAACTCCGCCAGGTCGCACCAGTGCGAGCCGATGTCGGCGAACGCGCGCGAGGCGCCGCCCAGCTCGGGCTGCACGCGCCACGAGTCGTCCTCGGCGGTCGAGAGCCAGTCCTGCAGGTAGCCGCCGTGCAGCAGCCGCAGCGCGCCCAGCTCGCCGGCGGCGATCCTGGCGCGGGCCTCCAGCGCCATCGGGTGGTAGCGGTAGACGAAGGGCACGGTGGCCACGCGGCCGGAGTGGGTCGCGGCCTCCACCAGCGCGGCGGCCTGCCGGCCGTCGAGCGCGAGCGGCTTCTCGCAGACGACGTGCTTGCCGGCGGCCAGCGCCGCCTCCGCCAGCGGCGCGTGCAGGTGGTTCGGGGTGCACAGGTGCACCACGTCGACGTCGTCGGAGGCCACGAGCGCCTCGGCGTCCTCGTACGCGCGCGCGGCGCCCAGGCGTTGCGCGGCCTCTCGCGCGCGCTCGGCGGTCGAGGCCGAGACGCCGGCGACGGTGGCGCCGGCCAGGCGCGCCGAGCGCGCGTGCACCGCCCCGATGAACCCTGCCCCGACGATGGCCGCGCGCAGCGGCCGCGACCCCTGCGGCCCGCGCTGGTCGTCCGCGGCCCCGACGACCGCGGGTGTCGTTCCCCGCTCCTCCATTGCGGTCGGGACCGTACGAAAGCTTTTGATCCTTGTCAAGCAAAAGACCCCTAGCCGGTTAGGCCAAACAGCTTCGTTTGGACGCTTGACATATACAAGCTCTTCCTGTTTCGTTCCAGATGGGAGAGCGAACCGGAGGAGCCCCACCTATGCGCCGTTCCACGTCCGCGGTCGTCTGCGGCTGCGCGCTGCTGCTGTCGCTGCTGTTCGCCGGCACGCCTCGTGCGCAGGCAGACGACTGGTCGTCGATGAGGTCGCCTCTGCGTGGTGTGGCGCAGGCGCAGGAGCAGGAACCGGCTCACGTCCTGATCTTCACGAAGACGGCGGCCTTCCGGCACACGGAGGCGATCACCCAGGGCACGCCGTTGATCCGGGCGGCGCTCGAGGACGCGGGCATAACCTCTGAGCACACCGAGGACTCGGCGATCTTCAATGACGAGGACCTGGCGCGCTTCGACGCGCTGGTGATGTTCCAGGCGTCGGGCGATCCGTGGACCGCCGACGAGAAGGCGGCGATGGAGCGCTACCAGCAGGCCGGCGGCGGCATCGTGGCGATCCACAACGCGGCCGACATGCGCGGCGGCTACCAGTGGTGGGACGAGCTGATCGGCTCCCTCATGCCGGGCCACGCCGCGACGGGCACGAGCCCGGGACAGCCCGGCGAGGTGATCGTCGAGGACCGGACGCATCCGTCCACGAGCCATCTCGACAGCCGCTGGGCGCGCTCGGACGAGTGGTACAACTTCTCGACCAACGTCCGGGGTGACGCCCACGTCCTCGCGACCATGGACGAGTCGACGTACGACCCGGGCGGCAACGCGATGGGCTACGACCACCCGATCTCGTGGTGCAAGCTCTACGACGGCGGCCGGGCCTGGGTGACCGCGATGGGTCACTTTGGGGCGCACTACTCCGAGCCCGAGTTCATCCAGCACATCGTGGGCGGCGTGCAGTATGCGGCCGGCGTCGTCCCGGGCGACTGCGGCGGCACGAAGTGGGACCGGTTCGAGAAGGTCGCGCTCGACGAGAGCACGAGCGCGCCGTTCGCGCTCGACGTGGCACCCGACGGGCGGGCGTTCTTCACCGAGCTCGTCCGCGGGCAGATCCGCGTCTACGACCCGGACACCCAGACGACCAAGACCGCGCTGACGCTCGACGTGTACGCGGGCGGCGAGGACGGCCTGCTCGGCATCGCCCTCGACCCGGACTTCGAGCAGAACCACCACCTCTACGTCTACTACGCGCCCGACAGCAACGACAACTCCGATCCGGCGAACTTCTTCAGCCGCGTGTCGCGCTTCACCGTCGACGAGAGCTCCGACATCGATCCGGCCTCCGAGACGCTGATCATCGAGGTGCCGGCGAGCCGCGAGCCCGACGAGCCGGGCCATACCGGCGGCGGCCTCGACTTCGACCTCGACGGCAACCTCCTGCTGAGCGTCGGCGACGACGTCAACCCGCACTCGGAGCCCTCCGGCGGCTATGCGCCGTTGTCGGAGCGTCCCGGCACGTTCCACGACGCGCGCGAGACGTCGGCGAACACCAACGACCTGCGCGGCAAGCTGCTCCGCATCACCCCGGGCGCGGACGGGGGCTACACGGTCCCGGAGGGCAACCTGTTCCCGGAGTCGGAGGACGTCGAGGACAAGACGCGGCCCGAGATCTACGCGATGGGATTCCGCAACCCGTTCCGGTTCTCGGTCGATCCCAACACGGGCTGGATCGGGCTGGCGGACTACGCGCCGGACTCCGGCATCGACGCGCCGGACACCCGCGGGCCGGCCGGCATCGTGGAATGGAACCTGATCAAGGAGCCGGGCAACTATGGCTGGCCGCTGTGCATCGGCCCGAACGAGCCCTACCGCGACGTCGACTACACGACGGACCCCGAGACGGTCGGCGACTTCTTCGACTGCCAGAACCCGATCAACGACTCGGTCCGCAACACCGGCCTGACCGAGCTGCCGCCGGTCCAGCAGCCCGAGATGTACTACGGCTACACCACGTCGTCGGTACCGGAGGTCATCCCGGCCGGCGGTGGGCTCGGGCCGATGGGCGGTCCGTTCTACGACTTCGACCCCGATCTCGAGTCCGACGTCAAGTTCCCCGCGTTCTACGAGGGCAATCCGTTCTTCTACGAGTGGTCGAAGAACCGCGTCTATTCGCTCAACCTCGACGACTCGGGGACGCTGCAGAAGGCGTTCCGCTTCCTGCCCACGGAGAGCTTCCTGGCGCCGATCGACATGAAGTTCGGCCCCGACGGCGCGCTGTACGTGCTCGAGTGGGGCGGCGGCTTCGGCCGTGACAACCCGAACTCGTCGCTTAATCGCGTGGACTACGTGTCCGGCTCGCGCTCGCCGAT
>JBOGYU010000036.1:13461-18309 GCA_050696935.1 Solirubrobacteraceae bacterium
CGACGCCCGACAACGGCCAGGAGCCGCTCGAGGTGATGTTCTCGGGCATCGGCTCGTCCGATCCCGAGGGCGAGCAGCTCACGTTCGCGTGGGACTTCGAGGGCGACGGGACGGTCGACTCGACAGAGGAGAACCCGAGCCACACCTACGCGCAAACCGGCGTCTACCAGGCGCGCCTGACGGTCACAGACCCCCACGGCAAGACCGGCACGACCGTGGTGCCGATCACCGTCGGCAACACCAGACCGGCGGTCGAGTTCAACGACCCGGTGGACGGCGGCTTCTTCGAGTGGGGCGATGAGATCGGCTGGGACGTCACCGTCACGGACCCCGAGGACGGCGAGATCGACTACAACGAGCTGATCGTCCAGCCGGCCCTCGGCCACGACGACCACCCCCATTCCACGACGGAGTTCCGGGGCAAGACCGGCTCGGTCGTGACCGACCTCGGCAGCGGCCACTCCGAGGACATGAACGTCTTCTTCATCCTGGACGCCCGCTACGAGGATGGCGGCGACGGCGACGTGCCGCCGCTCACCGGATCCGACACCGTGGTGCTGCAGCCCAAGCACAAGGAGGCCGAGCACACCGACGGCTCGCAGGGTCTGGAGACCGTTCCCGCCGCCGGCGATCCGGAGGGCGGCGTCACGGCGATCGCCGGCCTCGGCGACGGCGACTGGGCCGCCTACGAGCCGGTGAACTTCACCGGGATCGACTCGATCTCGTTCCGCGTAGCCTCCACCCAGGAGGGCGGCGCGATCGAGCTGCGCAAGGGCTCGCCGACCGGTGAGCTGCTCGGCACCGCGACGGTCCCCAGCACCGGCAGCACGCAGAGGTGGACCGACGTGACGGTCGACGCTCCCGCGACCGCGGAGACGATGAGCCTGTACCTCGTGTTCACCGGGAACGCGAACTTCCGGCTGAACTTCTTCGAGGCCAACGGCAAGGGCCTCTCGCCCGACACCCGTCCGCAGGTGAGGATCACCGCGCCGACCGAGGGCGAGGCGCTCGAGGCGGGCGAGAACACGCTGTCCGCCGAGGCGACCGACGCGGAGAACGCGATCACGAACGTCGAGTTCTTCGTCAACGACGAGAAGGTCGGCGAGGACGCCGAGGCGCCATACAGCATCACGTGGACCGAGACGGAGGAGGACTTCTACACCGTCCACGCCGTCGCGACGAACAGCAAGGGCCTCACGGGCGACTCGCGCCGCGTGCAGTTCACGATCGGCGAGATCGGAGTGCGGCCGCCGTGGGAGACGTTCGCGAACGTGGCCGCCGACGTCAACCAGCTCGGCGACAACTTCTCGATCGACGCCGCCGGCGCCGACACCTGGCAGGGCACCGACGAGTACGGGGCGATCTACCAGCCCGCCGGCGCCGGCGAGAACTTCGTCGCGACCGTCAAGGTGGACTCGTTCGAGAACCTCCACGCCCGCGGCAAGGCCGGGATCATGGTGCGCAACGACATCACTGCGCCCGGCGCCTCGCCCGGCTACGTGATCCTGTCGATCACCGGCGCCGACGGGATCGAGTTCCTGCACGACTCGGACGGCAACGGATCGATCGACACGAGCGTGTTCAGCGGCTCCACGAGCTACCCGACGTGGCTGAAGCTCGAGAAGTACGGCACGCGGTTCATCGGGTCGTACAGCAAGGACGGCGAGACGTGGACCGAGGTCGACGACATCGAGGTCGCCTCGGCGGCCGCGACGCAGGACATCGGCATGTTCACGGTGTCACACGTCGCCGCGGAGCAGGCGCTCGCGGAGTTCAGCGAGTTCACGCTCGACCACGACGTCGAGCCGCCCGACCCGGACCCCGATCCCGAGCCCGAGCCCGCGCCGACGTGCACGGGCGCGCTGTCGGACGAGTTCGACGGCGGCGAGCTGGACGACTCCCGCTGGACCGTCGTGCGCGGCGCCTCCGGCGACATGCCGTCGGTGAGCGGCGGCGCGCTGGTGATGCCGGTCACGAACGGCGACATCAACGAGGGCCAGCCCGGCCCGATCAGCTACGTCGGCCAGCCGGTGCCGGACGGCGACTGGGAGGTCACGACGCAGGTCACGATCGACCACGACAACGAGTGGCAGCACGCCGGACTGATGCAGCTCGTCGACGACGACAACTACGTCAAGTTCGCGTTCACGCGGAACAACGCCGGCGGGCGCTTCCTCGAGTACCAGACCGAGACCGGGGGGTCGCGGTCCTGGCACGGCGCGAACGTCATCGTCGATGAGAGCTTCCCGACCACGCTGCACATGCGGCTGACGAACGCCGGCGGCACGCTGAGCGCCGCGTACTCCACCGACGGCGAGACGTGGAGCTCGATGGGCGGCACCGCCACGCTCAAGGACGGCGGCACGATCGGCATGGTCGCGGCGGGCGACACCGACGCCGCGAACGTCGACGCGGCGTTCGACTGGTTCCGCGTGACTCCCGACGAGGCCCCGGAGGACCCGGGCTTCGACGACGAGTTCGACGGCACCGAGATCGACGGCTGCCGCTGGGACCGGATCGTCGGCTACGAGGGCGACCGGGTCGAGGTGGCCGACGGGAGCCTCTCGATCGAGACGTTCGACGCTGACATCAACGGCGCGAGCAACGGCCCGATCGAGAACCTGATCATGCAGACGCCGCCGGAGGGCGACTGGACGGTCGAGACGAAGATGACGGCGCCGCTGGCCGACAACTGGCAGCTGGCGGGCCTGATGCTCTACGCCGACGCCGACCACTACGTCAAGTACGACGTGGTGGCCGACAACCAGGCCGGCGCGGCGCGCGACCTGCGGATGGAGCTGCGCTACGAGGACGGCGGCGCGCTCATGGGGACCGGCGAGCCCGATCCCGGTCCGCCGGCGAGCGAGACCGACACGTGGTGGCTGCGGCTGACGAAGGCCGGCGACACCTACACGGGCGCGGTCAGCGCCGACGGCGAGACCTGGGAGCAGACGCCCGGGTCGGTGACCGTCGCGCTCGACGACCCGGCGATCGGCCTGATGGCGATCGGTCCGTCGCAGGCTGCGCCGATCACGGTCGACTTCGACCACTTCCGCGTGATCGACAACGAGGCGCCGGTCATCGCCTCGGCGACGGCCGACCCGAGCTCCGGCTTTGCGCCGCTCGACGTCGACTTCACGGTCGAGGCGTCCGACGCCGACGGGGACGAGCTGACCTACAGCTGGGACTTCGACGGCGACGGCGCGGAGGACTCGACGGGGCAGAGCCCGTCGCACACCTACACCGAGCCCGGCGAGTACGAGGCCGCGGTGACGGTGTCCGACGGCGAGTCCGAGGCGACCGAGACGATGCCGGTCACGGTGCTCGAGGAGGCGGACGACGGGGCGCGGTTCCGGACATTGGTGTTCTCCAAGACCGCCGGCTTCCGGCATTCGTCGATCGACGAGGGCCATGCGGCGATCGAGGGGCTCGGAGACGAGCACGGCTTCCAGGTCGACCATACGGAGGACGCGTCCGTGTTCCGCGAGGAGGTGCTCGAGCAGTTCGACACGGTGCTGTTCCTGTCGACGACCGGTGACGTCCTGAACGAGGCCCAGCAGGCGGCGTTCGAGGACTACATCCAGGGCGGCGGCGGCTACGCCGGCATCCACTCTGCCTCGGACACCGAGTACGGGTGGGACTGGTACGGCGAGCTGGTGGGCGCGTACTTCCGCAACCACCCGGCCAACCAGACCGCGACGGTGCGCGTGGAGGACGGCGAGCATCCGTCGACCGCCGGCCTGCCGGAGAGCTACGAGCGGTTCGACGAGTGGTACAACTTCAAGTCGCCCGACTTCGAGACCGTCGGCGACGCGGACTACAGCCCGCGCAAGAACGTGCACGTGCTGGCGAGCGTCGACGAGGCGACGTACGAGGAGTCGGACGGCAGCGCGACGGACGACGACCATCCGCTGACGTGGTGCCACCGCTACGACGGCGGCCGCTCGTGGTACACCGCCATGGGCCACACCGAGGACTCGTTCGTCGAGGCCAACTTCCTGGCCCAGGTGCTGGGCGGCTTGGAGACCACCGCCGGCGTGACGCCGTCCGAGAGCTGCGGCGTGCCCGGAGAGCCGCCGACCGTGCGGCCGACCGCTGACCCCGATTCCGGCGCGGCGCCGTTGCGCGTGCGCTTCGGCGCCGAGGGGACCGATCCCGACGGCCCCAGCGGCCATCTCACGTACGCGTGGGACTTCGGTGACGGCGCGACGTCGAACAGTCAGAACGTGTTCCACACCTACACCGAGCCCGGCACATACACCGCGACGGTGACGGTCACCGACGTGGACGGCCAGACGGGGACGGGCGAGGTCGACGTCACCGTCACCGCGAACGAGCCGCCGACCGTCGTGGCCACGGCGAGGCCGAGCTCGGGCGCCGCGCCGCTGCTGGTGCGGTTCGAGGCCACGGGAACCGATCCCGACGGCCCGAGCGGCCAGCTCGCCTACGCGTGGGAGTTCGGCGACGGCGGGACGTCCGGCGAGCGCCACGTCTGGCACACCTACGGCCAGCCGGGGACCTACACGGCGACGGTCACGGTCACCGACGGCCACGGCGCGACCGGCAGCGCCCAGGTGCAGGTGACGGTCACCGCCGCCGCGCCGCCGGCCGGGCCGGGCGCCGCACCGCCGGGCGCTGGGGACGTGGCCGGCGAGAGCGCGAGCGGCGCGCGGGTGAGCAAGCTGCGCAAGCGGGCGACGGTGCTGCGGCTGGCGCGGCGCGGGCTGCGCTATCGCGTCGCGTGCGAGACCCGCTGCCGGGTGCGGGGCGTGCTGCGGGTGTCCGGCCGCCGACTCGGCCGCTCGTCGGTGCGCACGATCCGCGCCGGCAACTCCCGCACCGTGGTCG